>NZ_JAGLEJ010000023.1 GCF_023145115.1 Algiphilus sp. | reverse complement strand
GCCGGCGGTGGCAGCGGCGGCGGTGGATCGGGCGGCAGCGGAAGCGGTGGCGCCGGCAGTGGTAGCAGCGGCGGCGGATCGGGTGGCTCCGGCAACGGAAACGGCCCCGGCGCCGGATCGGGATCGGCGGGCAATGGATCGGGTAACAGCGGGGGTAACGGCGCCGGTGCCGGCAACGGCCCCGGGAACGGGAACGGCGGGGGTAACGGTAACGGCGCGGGCAGTGGCAGTGGTTCCGGTAACGGTGCCGGTGGCCCCGGTCGCGGTAGCGGCCAGGGCCAGGGTCAGGGTCAGGGTCAGGGGCAGGGCGGCGGCACCGGAGACGATGACGATGACGACGAGTGGCCGTGGTGGCTGGACTGGCTGCCGGGGAGACGCTGATGCGAGGGATCGGACACAGGCCGGAGCGATGCGCCGGCAGACCGGAGTGGATGGCGTGGCGGCCATGACGCCTTCCCTGCCGCGGCTGCTGCTGGAGGACCGCCTCGCCCTGCTGCGCGGTCTCGTGGTGATGGCGTGGTGCCTGCTGCTCGGCATGGGTGGTGTCGAGCTGGCGCTGCGGCTGGATCCGGCGGTTGCCTGGCCGACGACCGCGGGCTTCTCGGTGACCTACAACGCGCTGCTGGCGGTGTTCGCCGTCAACACGCTCGTGCTGACGGCGCTGCTGGCGTACCGCGACTGGTTCGAGCGCGTTCCGCGCGACGCCGAGTACCGGGTGTCATGGCTGCTGGCGCTGGTGCTGGGTTGGCTGGGGCTGCACATCGTCTTCCTCTTCCACGCCAGCGGTGGTCTCGACGGTCCACTGTCGGCGCTGCCACCGGTGCTGCTGGCGGCGGCGCTGATCGTTCTGCCGGGCCGCGCGGGCTGGGTGCTGGCCGCCTGTATCGCGGTCGGGCACGGCCTGGTGGTGACGCTCGCCGATGCCGCCCTGATCCACCCGCAGGGCGCGCTCGCCGCCGCCCTCGATTCGACCGGCTGGCTGGCGGATCTGATCCGGCTGACCGTCGTCGCCCTGGCAGTGGCAACAGCGCTGTGGGCGCGTCGCTGGATGTATCCGGTCGCGTCGCCGCATCATCCGGCGCGGCGCGTCGATCCGGACACCGGCCTGTTCCGCGCCGCCTTCCTGCGCGACCGCCTGCAGCGCGAGCTGCGTCGGGCGCACCGCCAGGGCAGCGCCGCGACCCTGCTGCTGATGGACTTCCGCGAGAGCCGCGACGCCGCCAGCGAGGCCGAGCGCGAGCGCGCCTATGCCGGGTTCCTGCTGCGCAGTCTGCGGATCGGCTCCGACACGCCGGCGCGCTACGCCCCGGGTCTCATCGCGGTGCTCCTGCCCGCCGCCGATGCCGAGGCGGCAGAAGCCTTCTGCCAGCGGCTGGTTGCGCGCTGCAGTGACGATGGCCTGATGGTGCCGCGCATCGGCGGCGCGGTCGCGGAAGGCGGCGCTGCCGATGCCGCCGGCCTGATCGAGCGGGTCGAGTCGGCGCTGCTGGAAGCCCCGGCAGGGGGCGCGCCGCACCTGCTGCGCGCCTGAGTCGCGGCAAGCCGCGCGGACGCGCGCTCAGGAGGACGAGGGGCGTCCCTGGTTGCCGCGCCGCCGGCTGCCGCGACCACCGCCGCCACCACCACCACCACCACCGCCGCCGCCGCGTCGGCGCCGCCCGCCCTGCGAGCGCTGATCGTCGCTGCGCGGCGGGCGCGGGAGCGCCGGCTTGAGGTCGCGCGCCATCCAGCTGTCGGCGTCGGGGAGCTGCGGGATCTTGATGCCGGCGTAGGCCTCGATCTCGGGCAGTGAATAGACCCAGGTCTCGCAGCACAGCGAGATGGCGTCGCCCTCGGCACCGGCGCGCGCGGTGCGGCCGATGCGGTGGACGTAGTCCTCGGGGTCCTGGGGCAGGTCGTAGTTGACGACGTGGGTGACGCCCTCGATGTGCAGGCCGCGCGCCGCGACATCGGTCGCCACCAGTACCGGCAGCTCGCCCTTACGGAAGTTGTCGAGCAGCTTCTCGCGCTTCTTCTGCGGTACGTCGCCGGAGAGCGTGCGCGCCTCGATGTCGTTGCCGCGCAGCGTGCGCTCGATCAGGTCGGCGGCACGCTTGGTGTTGACGAAGATCATCGTGCGGGTGGCGCCGGTGTGGCGCAGCACGCCGACCAGCATGGGCAGCTTGTCCTCGTTGGCGACGTGGACCAGTGACTGGCGGACCTTGTCGGCCGTGACCTGCTCGGGCTCGATCTCGACCCGGGTGGGGTTGTTCATGTGCTCGTAGGCGAGCTCGAGCACGCGGTGCGACAGCGTCGCGGAGAACAGGTAGTTGCGGCGCTGGTCGGCGTCGGGGCAGCGGCGCAGGATGTAGCGGATGTCGCTGATGAAGCCGAGGTCGAACATGCGGTCGGCCTCGTCGAGCACGGCGACCTGCACGTGCTTGAGCGTGAAGACCTTCTGCTTGAAGTAGTCGATCAGCCGGCCGGGCGTGCCGATGAGGATGTCGACGCCGGACGCGACCTGCTCGCGCTGGGTCTCGTACCCGGTACCGCCGTAGACCAGGCCGAGGCGCATGCCGGTGTCGCGCGCCAGCGGCTCGGCGTCCTTGTGGATCTGGATCACCAGCTCGCGCGTCGGCGCCAGGATCACGGCGCGCGGCTGACCGTCGGGGCCGGTGGGCTCGGTGCGCAGCAGGTGGTCGAGCGTGGCCAGCAGGAAGGCGACGGTCTTGCCCGTCCCGGTCTGCGCCTGCCCCGCGATGTCGCGTCCTTCCAGCGCCAGCGGCAGCGCCTTCGCCTGGATGGGCGTGCAGCGGGTGAAGCCGAGCGCCGACAGGTTCGTCTGCAGCGTGTCGATCAGCGGCAAGTCTGCGAAGGGGAGGTTCCCGTCGCTTTCGGATTGGGACATAGGCTCCGGCGCGGTTGCGCCCGGTTGATGGAGGTGCCGACGACGCGCCGCGGGGGAGCCTGCCGGCCGGAGCGCGCTGCCCGCGCCGTTGTGCACCCGCCGCGCGCTGCCGCAGCGGCGCTTCCGTGTACGGATGAATCGGTTGCTTCTATCGCAAGGATACTCCGCAGCCATCGCCGGCGTCTGCAGGCGCAGACAGGGCTTGCAAAACCCGGCGGGCTCAGATTCAATGCACGTACGGCTACCCACACGGCCCGCCGGGCCGGCTGTACGCACCGTAGTAGCCCGTTCCCTACCGCACGCTTTGTCTCGATCGCCACCGGCGTCCGGTGCGCATTCGCGCTGCGGTCTTCATGCTCATTTCATTCCTTCCCAAGAGGAGCATTCAAGCCATGAGCGAAAACGTCACGTCCGTGTCGGCGGACAGCTTCGATAGCGAAGTGCTTCAGGCGGACAAGCCCGTCCTGGTCGATTTCTGGGCGGAGTGGTGCGGCCCGTGCCGCATGATCGCGCCGGTGCTCGAGCAGCTGGCCGGCGAGAAGCAGGACGATCTCAAGATCGTCAAGCTCAATGTCGACGAGAACCAGGAAATCGCGCAGCGCTTCTCGGTGCGCGGCATTCCGACTCTCATCCTCTTCAAGAACGGTGAAGCGGCTGCGACGCAGACCGGCGCCGTGGGCAAGGCACAACTGGCGGCTTTCGTTGAGCAACACATCTAACCAACCCGGCCCGAAGCGCTCCCGTCCGCGTCGGCGGCCGCGCAAGAATCCCAACAGCGGCGGCGCCCCGATCGCGGGCCTGCCATCCGACGAGGAGCTGGAAGCCGAGATCGCGGCGGCGGCGAACGAGCCGGATGCCGACGGCGAGAACGGCGAAAGCGTCAGCATCGCCGACCTCAAGGCGATGACCGCGACCGCCCTGATGGAGATGGCGACCGCCCAGGGCATCGAGAACGTCTCGCGGTCGCGCAAGCCCGAGCTCATCACCGCGCTGGTGCGCGCGGCCGGTGCCCGCGGCGCGCAGATCCACGACACCGGCGTGCTCGAGCTCATGCAGGAGGGCTACGGCTTCCTGCGCTCGCCGGACGCGTCCTATCTGGCCGGTCCCGACGACGTCTACGTATCGGCCAGTCAGGTGCGCCGCTTCGGTCTGCGCACCGGTGACACCGTCACCGGCCGCGTGCGGGCGCCCAAGGAGAACGAGCGCTACTTCGCGCTGCTCAAGGTCAACGAGGTCAACTTCGAGGCGCCCGAGAAGACGCGCCGCAAGGTCAACTTCGAGAACCTGACCCCGCTGTTCCCGGACGAGCGCTTCACCATGGAGCGCGGCAACGGGACCACCGAGGACATCACGGCGCGCATCCTCGACCTGATCTCGCCCTGCGGCAAGGGGCAGCGCGGTCTCATCGTCTCGCCGCCCAAGGCCGGCAAGACCATGCTGCTGCAGAACGTCGCGCAGTCGCTGATGGCGAACTACCCGGACGTCTACCTCATCGTGCTGCTCATCGACGAGCGCCCCGAGGAGGTCACCGACATGCAGCGCACGGTGCGCGGCGAGGTGGTGGCGTCGACCTTCGACGAGGCTCCGGCGCGCCACTGCCAGGTCGCCGAGATGGTGCTGGAGAAGGCCAAGCGCCTGGTCGAGCAGAAGCGCGATGTCGTCATCCTGCTGGACTCGATCACCCGTCTGGCGCGCGCCTACAACACCGTGGCGCCGAGCTCCGGCAAGGTGCTCACCGGTGGTGTCGACGCCAACGCGCTGCAGAAGCCCAAGCGCTTCTTCGGTGCCGCGCGCAACGTCGAGGAAGGCGGCAGCCTGACCATCATCGCCACCGCCCTGGTCGAGACCGGCTCCAAGATGGACGAGGTCATCTACGAGGAGTTCAAGGGCACCGGCAACATGGAGATCCATCTCGAGCGCCGTCTGGCCGAGAAGCGGGTCTACCCGGCGCTCAACATCAACCGCTCCGGCACCCGCCGCGAGGAGCTGATGATCGATCCGGGCGACCTCCAGAAGATCTGGCTGCTGCGCAAGGCACTGCACGACATGGACGAGATCGCGGCCATGGAGCTGCTCTTCGACCGCATGAAGCAGACCAAGACCAACGCCCAGTTCTTCGACGCGATGAAGCGCAACTAGCGCTTTCCGGTGCGGGCCGGCACCGTCCGGCCCCGCCACCGCGGAACGGAGCATGAGCGAGGAACCGGATGCCGACGAAGCGACGGCGCTCGCCGTGCGGCTTCGCGAGCTGGAGGGCGAGCTGCTCGAAGCGCTGAGCGCCGGTGCCGACGCCGCCGATCCGGTAGCCCTGGACCAGTCGCGTGTGGGTCGCGTCTCGCGCGGTGACGCCCTCCAGCAGCAGGCGATGGCGCAGGCCGGGCAACGAGTGCTCCGCCAGCGTCTGGCCGCCGTGCGGGCGGCGCTCGCGCGCGTCGCCAGCGGCGACTACGGGCGCTGCACGGAGTGCGACGACCCCATCGCGCCGGCCCGCCTGCAGCGCCAGCCCGAGGCCGAGCGCTGCGTGCGCTGCCAGTCCGCCAGCGAGGGCGCGTCCGGGCGGTAGATCACTGCAACAAAATCGTCATCGTGCTGTCATGTTGTGGTCGCCCCAACGACCTAGGCTGCGCGCATGACGGAGCAGACAGCCACACGCTACCGGACGATCTGGGTTTCCGACGTGCATCTGGGTACGCCCGGCTGCAAGGCGGAGCATCTGGTCGACTTCCTCAAGGCCAACCAGTGCGAGACCCTCTACCTGGTCGGTGACATCATCGACGGCTGGAAGCTCACCGGCGGCTGGTACTGGCCGCAGGAGCACACCAACGTCATCCGCAAGGTGCTGACCAAGGCCAAGCGCGGCGCCAAGGTCTACTACATCACCGGCAACCATGACGAGTTCCTGCGCCGCTTCGTCGGCTTCGGGCTCAGCATGGGCAATATCCACGTGGTCAACGAGCACGTGCACGTCACCGCCGACGGCCGACGCCTGCTGGTGCTGCACGGCGACGCCTTCGACGTCATCACGCGCTATCACAAGTGGATCGCCATCGCGGGCGACACGCTCTACGAGAACGCCATGCGCTTCAACCGGCACTTCAACCGGCTGCGGCGCCGTCTCGGCATGCCCTACTGGTCGCTGTCGGCCTACGCCAAGCACCGCGTCAAGTCGGCGGTCAACATCGTCTCCGACTTCGAGGAATCGGTGGCCCACGAGTGCCGCCGCCGCGGCCTGGACGGCGTGGTCTGCGGCCACATCCACCACGCCGAGATGCGCGACATCGACGGTGTCTCGTACATGAACTGCGGCGACTGGGTGGAATCCTGCACGGCACTCGCCGAGCGCTACGACGGCACCATCGAGATCATCCGCTGGGTCGATTTCGACCAGCTCAACCAGGTGCCGCCCCGCAACGCCGCCGTGGAGCCGCTGCGCGAGGTCGAGACCGTCTAGCGCGGGGTCGCCGCAACCGAGCGCACCAGCTCGGCGATGCGGCGATAGCCGTCCACGAGGCGCGGGCCGGGCCGGCCGAGATGGGCTTCGGTGATCGCATGCACGCGTCCGGCGGCGATCGCCGGTACCGACGCCCAGCCGGGCCGTTCGAGCACCTTGTCGGCGCGATAGTTGGCCTCGGCCACGCCGCACCAGCTCATCACCACGATGTCCGGCGCGCAGCGCTCCGCCGCCGCCGGTTCGACGGTCACGCTCTTCTCGTCGCTGTCCGCCCAGGGGTTGCGCCCGCCGGCGCGTGCGACCACGTCCGAGACCCAGCTCCGCCCGGCGGCGACGATCACCGGCTTCGGCCACCACTCGACGGCGATGCGCGGGCCGTCCGGATCGGTGCGGTCCGGCATCGCGGCCGTCATGTCGGCGACCAGCGCCTCGCCGCGTTCCGGCACGCCGAGCAGTCCGGCGATGGTGCGGATGTCGGCGAACACGTCCGCCAGGCTGACCGGATCGGCGACATGGACCGGAACACCGAGCGTGCGCAGGCCCGCCACCACCGTCTCGTGTCCGGGCACGGTCAGCGAGCTCAGCACGACGTCGGGCTCGAGCGCCGCGACGGCACCGGTATCGAACTGCAGGTCGCGTCCGAGCTTGGGCAGCGGCTCGACGATATCGGGCGGGTGGTCGGAATCGGCATCGATGCCCACCAGGGCCGCGCCCATGCCCAGGGCGCAGACGATCTCGGTGTTCGATGCGGTGTGCGAAACGATGCGCATGCCCGCATGCTGCCAGCGCCGGCCGGGCGCGGCCAGTGCGAGTCGGACGCGATGCGTCGCGCGGGGCGTTCCCCAAAACAACCGGGCTATAATTGCGCCTCTTCGGGGCAGTCCCTGCCGCTCCTGATGGTGCCGCCCCGGCTGCACCGGATGCGGGCCGGCTATGGAGGCACGCGATCGGCGCGCGCACATCGCGGCCCTCAGCGACCAAAACAGGATCGAGGCGAATGAGTAACGAAGGTGTCAATACCAAGAGGCGTCGCTTCCTCACCATTGCCACCGGCGTGGTGGGAGCGGGTGGCGCCGCGGCGGCCGCGGTGCCCTTCCTGGCATCGATGGCCCCCAGTGAGCGCGCCAAGGCGCTCGGCGCTCCGGTTTCGGTAACCATCGGCAACATGGAGCCGGGGCAGATGGTGACCACCGCCTGGCGCGGCAAGCCGGTGTGGGTGGTGAGCCGCACCCCGGAAATGCTGAACACGCTCGGCCAAGTCACCGACCGCCTGCGCGATCCGGAATCGCAGCAGCCGCAGCAGCCCGACTACGCCCAGAATCAGGAGCGCTCGATCAAGCCGGAGTTCCTGGTCATCGTCGGCAGCTGCACGCATCTCGGCTGCTCGCCCAAGTTCCGGCCCGAGAAGGCGCCGGCCGACCTCGGCGCCAACTGGGTGGGCGGCTTCTTCTGTCCCTGCCACGGGTCGAAGTTCGACCTGGCCGGACGCGTCTTCCAGGGCGTGCCGGCGCCGCTGAATCTCCCTGTCCCGCCGCACCGCTACGTGTCGGAGACGGAAATCCTGATCGGTGAGGACAAGGAAACCGCGTAATGGCCATCACCCCGAATCCCCACAACACGACCGGCTTCCTCGGCTGGATCGACGACCGCTTCCCGCTGACCAAGCTCTGGAAGGACCATGTCGGCGAGTACTACGCGCCGAAGAACTTCAACTTCTGGTACTACTTCGGGTCGCTGGCGCTGCTGGTGCTGGTCAACCAGCTGCTCACCGGCATCTTCCTGACGATGCACTACACGCCGAGCGCGGAGGAAGCCTTCGCGAGCGTCGAGTACATCATGCGCGACGTGCCATGGGGCAACGTCATCCGCTATCTGCACTCGACCGGCGCCTCGGCGTTCTTCATCGTGGTCTATCTCCACATGTTCCGCGGGCTGCTCTACGGTTCCTACCGCAAGCCGCGCGAGCTCATCTGGATCTTCGGCTGCCTGATCTATCTCGTGCTGATGGCCGAGGCCTTCGCCGGCTACGTGCTGCCCTGGGGGCAGATGAGCTACTGGGGCGCGCAGGTGATCATCTCGCTGTTCGGCGCCATCCCGGTGATCGGCAACGATCTGGTGATCTGGATCCAGGGCGACTACATCCCGTCGGATGCCACCCTCAACCGCCTGTTCTCGCTGCACGTGATCGCGCTGCCCTTCGTGCTGGTGGGCCTGGTGGTCGCGCACATCATGGCGCTGCACGAGGTGGGCTCGAACAACCCCGACGGCGTCGAGATCAAGAAGAACAAGGACGCTTCCGGCAAGCCGGTGGACGGCATCCCGTTCCACCCGTACTACACCGTCAAGGACATCGTCGGCACCGTGGCCTTCCTGTTCGTCTTCCTGGGCGTGGTGTTCTTCGCGCCGGAAGGCGGCGGCTACTTCCTCGAGAAGCCCAACTTCGAGCCGGCCGACCCGCTGAAGACGCCCGAGCACATCGTGCCGGTGTGGTACTTCGGCGCCTTCTACGCGATGCTCCGCGCGGTTCCCGACAAGCTCGGCGGCGTCATTGTCATGTTCGGCGCGGTCCTGATCCTGTTCGTGCTGCCCTGGCTCGACCGCTCGCCGGTCAAGTCGATCCGCTACAAGGGCTGGATCATGAAGGTCGCCATCATGATCTTCGCGGCAGTGTTCGTGATGATGCTGTATCTCGGCACGCAGCCCGCTTCCGACCTGTACACGCTGCTGGCGCGCATCGGCACGATCTACTACTTCGCCTTCTTCCTGCTGATGCCTTGGTACTCGAAGCTGGACCGCACCAAGCCCGTCCCGGACCGCGTGACCGACTGAGCTGCTGTCATGAAACGAATCACAATTTCCCTGCTGACGACGCTCGTCGCACTCCTCGCCGCTCCGCATCTCCACGCCGCCGGTGGTGGCGCGGTGCTGAGCTATTCGGTCGACCTGACCAATGAGCCCTCGCTGCAGCGCGGCGCGCGCAACTTCATGAACTACTGCTCGGGCTGTCACGGGCTGAAGTACCTGCGCTACAGCAGCATCGCGCGCGACCTTGGCATTCCCGAGGCCGTGGTCGAGGAGAACCTTATCTTCGGTGACGCGACGCTCAACGACCACGTCGATTCGGCCATGCCGGCGACCTCCGCGGACTGGTTCGGCCAGCAGCCGCCCGACCTCAGCCTGACCGCCCGCTCGCGCGGCGCCGACTGGGTGTACAGCTTCCTCAACACCTTCTACGTCGACGAGGGCAAGTCCACCGGCTACAACAACCTCCAGCTCGCCGGTGCGGCCATGCCGCACGTGCTCGCCGAGCTGCAGGGCGTGGTGGTGAAGCGCGAGGAGGAGGGCCACGGCGACGGCGGTCACGGTGGCGGCCACGGCGACGATCACGGCCTCGAGCTGGTCGAGGAAGGCGAGCTGACGCCCGCCGAGTACAAGGACTTCACGGCCGACCTCACCAATTTCCTCGCCTACGCCGCCGAGCCGGGCAAGGCCGACCGCATCGCACTGGGCTGGAAGGTCATGTTCTACCTGCTGCTGCTGTTCGGCGTGGCCTACCTGATGAAGCGCGAATACTGGAAGGACGTCCACTGACATGGCGGGACGCAACGCCGCGAGCGTTACCGGCCCCACGCCGGCGAGTGCGCTCGCCGCGCGCCGGGCCGGCTTGCTGCTGTTCTCGGGCGAGGATCATCTCGGCAGCCACTGGGCGCGCCTGATCCTGTGCGAGAAGGATGTCGACGGTGTCGCCATCGAATGGATCAAGGGCGACATCGTCAACGAGGACTGGATGACGCTGTCCCCGCGCGGCGAGCTCCCGACGCTGGCCGACCGCGAGGTGGTGCTCTATCCGGCACGCCTGGTCGTGGAGTATCTCGACGAGCGCTACCCGCATCCGCCGCTGCTGCCGGTCGAGCCGGCATCGCGGGCGCGCGTGCGCATGGTGCAGCACCACATCTCGACGCACCTCTACGACCTCGCCGAGGCCGGTCTTGCCTCGGGGCAGGGCGCGCAGAAGGCGCGCAAGGCCCTGGAGGAGGAGCTCATCGGCCTGGCGCGCATGTTCCCGGCGCGCGGCTTCTTCATGGGCAACGAGATGACGGTCGTGGACACCGCATGGGCGCCGCTGATGTGGCGCCTGCCGTCGCTCGGCATCGCCCTGGATTCGGTCGACGGGATGCGCGCCTATGCCGACCGCCTGTTCGCGCGCGGCGCGTTCCAGCGCAGCCTCTCGTCGGTGGAACGGAACCTGGCCGCCTGACGAGGCCGCTGCCGTCATGGCCCGATCCCGACGTCCGTATCTGATCCGCGCCATCTATGACTGGGCCTGCGACGATGCGCAGACCCCGCATCTGCTGGTGGCCGCGGACTACGAGGGCTGCGAAGTGCCCGGCGAGCACGTCGAGGACGGTCGCATCACCCTGAACGTCGGGCCGAGAGCGGTATCGAGTCTCGACATGACGGGAACCGCCATCGTCTTCTCCGCCCGGTTCGGCGGTCGCCCCTTTCAGTGCCGCGTTCCCTGGGGCGCGGTCCTCGCGATCTTCGGCCGCGAGAGCGGCGAGGGTATCGTGTTCGGCGAGGTCGAATCCGACAGCGATCCGGACGATACGCCCCCGCCGGAACCGGAACCGCCGCGCGGTTCCCACCTGCGCGTCGTCAAGTAGGCCGCGGCAACCGTCGGGCGGGGCATCTGGCGACCGCCGCGCGCGGCTGGCTAGACTGGGCGCATGCCGCTGCCCTCCCGCATCCTCGCTTCAGCGCTTCGCATCGCCTGCGCCGCCGCTCTCCTGCTCGTGCTGGTGCAGGACTGGCCGGCCACGCGCGCGGTTGCCGAGCTGGCGGCACTGCCCGACCACGACCATGCCGCGGAGGCTGAAAGGCTGATGGCCGACGGCCGCCTGGACGAGGCCGACCTCGTCATCGACGCCGGCCTCCACGAGGCCGACGGTGCGGACCGCGCGGCACTGCTGGCGCAGCGCGAGCGGCTCCGTGCGCGACGGGCCAGCTGGCAGTACCGCGCGGGCGAGCTGGCGCAGGGCGCGTGGACCGGGCGCGGTGACAGCACCACCGCGCTGGTCGGCGCCGTCACGGCGGATCTCCTGGTGTTCGGCGATGTGCGCGATCTGGTGATGGCCTCCGCCGACGGTCTGCGCGGACGGCCGGTCGACCCGGTCATCGTGGCCCTGTCCGGAGCCGGGCTGGCCCTCACCGTATGGCCCGGCGCCGATGCCGGCACCGCCGTCCTCAAGCTGGCGCGGCGCAGCGGCGCGCTGGGCGGCACGCTGGCACGGCAGCTGGTGCGCGCCTCGCGGCGCGCCGTCACGCGCCGCGATCCGGCGCCGGTGCAGGGCATGCTGCGGGATGCCGCGACCCTGCAGCGCGCCGGTGGCACGGTCCCCGCCATGCGCACCCTGCGCCACGTGCGCGACCGCGGCGATCTCGCGCGTGCCGCTCGTTTCGGCGTCGGACGGCGCAGCGGCTACGTGCTGTGGGCCGGCGGTGCCGACGCGCTGCGCGCCCTGCGCATCGGGGGCGCCGATGCCGGCCGCTGGCTGCACCGTGCCGCCCGCAAGGGGCCGGACGGCATCGCGCTGGTGGCGCGCAACGCGCGCGTGCTCGCCAGGCCGCACCCGCTGATCGGGCTGACCAAGGGAATCTACAAGGGCAACGCCGGAGCGCTGCTGTCCGATGCGCTGCGCCGTCTCGGCGCCCCGCTGATCGGGCTGGTCGCGGGCTGGCTGCTGTTCGAGCTGGGACGTGGCGTGCTGCTGCTGCGCGGGTCGGGCAGGCGGCGCGACGCGGTCGTCTGAGGCCCCGCAACCGTCGGTACACTGCCCGGACGACAACGACCCGGGGGAGCCATGAGTCATCTGTTGAGCCGGCGCGATCTCGACTTCCTGCTGCATGAATGGCTCGAGGTCGAGGCGCTGTGCGCGCACCCGCACTTCGCGATGCACGACCGCAGCACCTTCGACGCCGTCATCGACGCCGCCGAGACGCTGGCGGTGGAAGCCTTCGCCGATCACGCCGCCATGCTCGACGCCCACGAGCCCGAGTTCGACGGCACCCGCGTGCACCTGATCCCCGAGGTCAAGGCCGCACTCGACCGCTACATCGAGGGCGGCTTTCTCGGTGCGGCCTTTCCCGAAGCCGATG
Source organism: Algiphilus sp. (assembly GCF_023145115.1). Lineage (NCBI taxonomy): Bacteria > Pseudomonadati > Pseudomonadota > Gammaproteobacteria > Nevskiales > Algiphilaceae > Algiphilus > Algiphilus sp. The sequence goes on along the minus strand of NZ_JAGLEJ010000023.1, from coordinate 20,108 downwards.
GCGGGCTGCAGCTTCCGTACACCATCAGCCAGTCGGTGGCGGCGCTCTTCTCGGCGGCCAACATCGGCACTGCCGGGTATCCCTTCCTGACCGCCGCCGCTGCCAATCTGCTGCGCGTCGTCGGGTCGCCCGAGCAGCAGGCGCGCTACATGCGCCCGATGATCGCCGGCCGCTTCTTCGGGACCATGTGCCTCTCCGAGCCGCAGGCCGGATCCTCGCTCGGCGACATCCGCACCCGTGCCGTGCCGCGCGACGACGGCAGCCATGCCATCCGCGGCAGCAAGATGTGGATCTCCGGCGGCGAGCACGATCTGGCCGAGAACATCGTGCATCTGGTGCTGGCGCGCATCGACGGCGCGCCCGCCGGCACCAGGGGCATCTCGCTGTTCGTCGTGCCCAAGTTCCTGGTCGGCGACGATGGAACCCTCGGCGCCCGCAACGGCGTCCGGCTGGCGGGCCTCAACCACAAGATGGGCTATCGCGGCACGGTCAACACCGTGCTCAACTTCGGCGAGCAGGACGACTGCGTCGGCTACCTGGTGGGCGAGCCGGGCAAGGGCCTGGCCGGCATGTTCCACATGATGAACGAGGCCCGCATCGGCGTCGGCATGGGCGCCTCGGTACTCGGCTACAGCGGCTATCTGCACGCCCTCGCGTACGCCCGCGAACGACCGCAGGGGCGGCCCCCCGGCGCCGATCCGGCCTCGCCGCCGGTGCCCATCATCCGGCACACCGACGTGCGGCGGATGCTGCTGGCGCAGAAGGCCTACGTCGAGGGCGGGCTGGCGCTGTGCCTGTACTGCGCGGCGCTGGTCGACCGGCGCGAGATCGCCGAAGACGACGGCGAGCGCGACCGCCTCGGCCTGCTGCTCGACATCCTCACGCCCATTGCCAAGGCCTGGCCGTCCGAGTACGGCCTGGAAGCCAACAAGCTCGCCATCCAGGTGCTCGGCGGCTATGGCTACACGCGCGAGTACCCGGTCGAGCGGCTCTATCGCGACAACCGCCTGAACCCGATCCACGAAGGCACCAACGGCATCCAGGCCATCGATCTGCTGGGGCGCAAGGTGACCATGCGCGAGGGCGCCGCCCTCAAGGTCCTGCTGGCCGAGATCGCCGCGACCACTGCCGAGGCGGCGGCGATCGACGACCTGCAGCCGCATGCGAGAGCGCTCGACGATGCCGTGGCGCTGGTCGTCGACACCACACGCCGCGCCGCCGAGCGTGCGCGCGAGCCGGAGACCTATCTCGCCAACGCCGGCGCCTACCTGGACATGCTCGGGCACGTCGTCATCGCCTGGGTCTGGCTGCGTCAGGCGCTGCTGGCGGCGCGGGCCGATCCGGCCGGCGACGGCGAAGCAGCCTTCTACGCCGGCAAGCGGCAGGCCGCACGCTTCTTCTTCCGGCGCGAGCTGCCGCGCATCCGGCACTGGGCCACGCTGGTGGCCGACGGCGAGGACACTTGCCTCACCATGCAGGAGAACTGGTTCTGATGCCCGCCCCCGATCGCTACACGCTCTACGGCACCGAGTTCTCGCTCTACACGGGCAAGGCGCGCGCCTACCTGCGCTACAAGGGCATCCCCTTCCGCGAGGTGCTGTCGACGCTGAGCGTCTATCGCCGGACCATCGTGCCGGGGACCGGGGTCTCGATGATCCCGGTGGTGGAGACGCCCGAAGGCGAGCTCATCCAGGACACCACCGACATCATCGACCGCCTCGAGTCGCGCTTCCCGGAGCGCCCGGTCTACCCGGACACGCCGGCCCAGCGCCTCGCCGCGCTGCTGCTCGAGCTCTACGGCGACGAGTGGCTGCTGATCCCGGCGATGCACTATCGCTGGAACTTCCCGGCCGAGAACCGCCGCTTCCTGTTCGCCGAGTTCGGTCGCGTCGTGCTGCCGCGCGCGCCCGCGCCGCTGCGACGGCTCGCCGGAGGTCGGCTGGCGCGCCGCTTCGCCGGCATGCTTCCCGGCCTGGGGATCGATGAGCGCACCATCCCCGCCATCGAGCAGTGGTACGAAGGATTCCTGCGCGATCTCGACGCGCACTTCGCCGAACATCCCTACCTGTTCGGCGGGCGCGCGAGCATCGGCGACTTCGGCCTGATCGCGCCGCTCTACGCTCATCTCTACCGCGACCCCGCGCCCGGGCGGCTGATGCGTCGCATAGCGCCCCATGTCGCGGCCTGGGTCGAGCGCATGAACGAACCCGAGCCGCCGATCGGTGACTGGCTCCCCGACGACGCCGTACCGGAGACGCTGATCCCCATCCTGCGCCGGCAGTTCGACGAACAGTTCCCGGTGCTCGCCGACACCGCGCTGCGCGTATCCGAGTGGATCGCGAAGCAGCCCGGCGAGCGCATCCGCCGCACCATCGGGACGCATGCCTTCCGCATCGGCGAGGCCCACGGCGAGCGGGCGGTCATGCCCTACGCGCTGTGGATGGCGCAGCGCCCGCTGGACTACTACCACGGCCTGAGCCACACCGCGCGCGCGGCCGCCGACGACCTGCTGGTGCGCGCCGGCGGCGAAGCCGCGATGGCGATGCCGCTGCCGCGCCGTGTCGCGCGACGGGAGAACCGGCTCTATCCCGCCGGCGACTAGCAGACGCCCGCCGCCGGACCCCTATGTGCGCTACTGCCCGCCGCGCTCGATGCCGCCGTCGACCAGCGCGCGCGCGAAGGCGTCGGCATCGAAGGGGATGAGGTCCTCGACTCCCTCGCCGATGCCGATGTAGCGCACCGGCAGCGCCAGCCGCTTGGCCAGCGCCAGCAGGATGCCGCCGCGCGCGGTGCCGTCGAGCTTGGTCACGGCCACGCCGGTGAGGCCGAGCGCTTCGTGGAACTGCACCGCCTGCGCCAGGCCGTTGCCGCCCAGCGTGCCGTCGAGGATGAGCAGGCTCTCGTGCGGCGCGTAGGGGTCGTGCTTCTGGATGACGCGCTTGATCTTGCGCAGCTCGTCCATCAGATGCGACTGCGTGTGCAGGCGGCCGGCGGTGTCGGCGATGATGAGATCGGCACCGCGGCTGTCGGCCGAGGTGACCGCGTCGAAGATGACGCTGGCCGGATCGGCGCCCTCGCGCTGCGAGACGATGGGCACGTCGACGCGTGCCGCCCACTGCTTGAGCTGGTCGGTGGCGGCGGCGCGGAAGGTGTCGCCGGCGGCGATCATGACCTTGCGGCCCTGCGCCTTGTAGCGCGCCGCCAGCTTGCCGATGGTGGTGGTCTTGCCGGCGCCGTTGATGCCCACCACGAACAGGATGTAGGGGCGGATGAAGTCGGGGATCTCCAGCGGCTGCGCCACCGGCTGCAGCCACTCGGCGATCAGCGCGCTCAGGCGGTCGCGCAGCTCCTTCTCGTTGCGCACGCGGCTGGCAAGGACATCGGCGCGCAGCTTGTCGACCAGCCAGGTCGTGGCCTCGACGCCGGCGTCGGCGCCGAGCAGGCGCATCTCGATCTCCTCGAGCGCCTCCTCGTCGAGCTTGTCGCTGGTGAACAGCCGGCCGAGGTCGTAGGTCAGCCAGGAGTCGCCGCGGTTGAGCTGGGCGCGCATGCGCCGGATCAGGCTTTCGTTACTCATGGCCTCCGGGGGTCGGGCGTTTGCAGCAGCAGCAATCCCGCCTGCCGGGGTGCCGGCGTCTGCGGGATCGCGGATGGGTCGATGGCGCGGATGCGCGTGCCGGGCAGACCGGCGAGCCACGCCTCCGGCGGCAGCGCGCTGCGTGCAGTGTAGGGCAGACGCAGCACGCCCAGCACGCCGCGCGCCTCCAGCCGGCTGAGCGTGCCCAGCCAGAGGGGGGTGTCGCCGACCGTCAGCGGCGCGCGCCACAGGCGCAGCACCGTCAGCGCGGCGCCGTCGGGAACGGGCTTCTGGTACATCGCCGCCGGCAACTGCACGTTCAGCGGCTGCGGCGGCACCGGCAGTGCCTCGATGGGCGCGCTCGGCGACAGCGTGCGCAGCGCCGACTCCCAGTTCAGTGTCGTCGCCCGTGTCCAGCCGTCGGCGCGCAGCGCCGCCGCCACGGCGCCGGCCTCGCCGCGCCACTGCACGACCAGCGGCTGATGCAGGTGACCGCCGCCCTCGTCGCGCAGCATGGGCAGGCTGCGCCAGCCGTCGGTCCACCACGATGCGGCGTCGATGGTGCCCTCCGGGCCCGCGTCGGGCGCGGCCGGCGGGCTCGGCCACAGCGTGATCGCGGCCACCGCGAAGCTGAGCGCCACCGGTGGCAGGAAGCGCCGCACCGGCACCGGCTGCATGCGGTGGCGGCGGTAGCCGATGCCCAGCGCCAGCATCCACAGGATGCCGATGCCCAGGCAGCCCGTCGCCACCGAGAACCACTGCTGGCCGAGATAGAGCTGGGCCGCGGCGACCAGGCCCAGCAGCACCGCGCAGACCCGGTAGTAGACGAGATTGCGATCGGCGTCGCCGTGCCGCGCCAGCAGCGCCGGCAGCAGGCCGAAGACCACGGACGCCATGATCAGGTCGCCGCCGTTCGACGGCCGCGAGGCGGTGCCCGCGTAGTAGGCGACCGGCTCGGCCGCCCGCAGCCCCAGGGACAGCCCGGCGGCGATGATGCCGCCGAAGGCGAAGGCCGCCAGCGCGTGCGCGGCGGCGCGCCCGCGGCGCAGCGCCAGCAGCGTGATCACCATCGCGGTCGCGGTCGCCATCAGCACCGGCAGCTCGGCGAGCTGCGCCACGCAGCGCGCGATCGCCAGCCCCCACGGCGTGTGCAGCAGCGAGAGCTGGCGGTAGACCAGCACATCCACCGCCAGCGGTGTATCGCGCGACCAGCCCCAGGTCAGCACCAGACCCGCCCAGCCGGCGGCCAGCAGCATCAGCGCGATGAGCAGCAGCGCCGGCGTTTCGGGATAGCGCGGGTCGGCCAGCCAGCGCGGCAGCAGGCCCAGTCGCCGGTGCCGCGCCGACCAGGCCAGCAGGCCGTGCAGGTGGCGCTCGGCGTGGTAGCCGAAGATGCGCGCGAACACGCTGGCCAGCCAGAACAGCCCGGCGGCCAGCACGATGATGGCGATGAGCAGCAGCGCCAGCCGGGTCGCGACCTCGGCGGCGAGCTGCAGCGACGCGCCGATGGCGACGCCCGGCAGGATGTACAGCATCGCCCACAGCAGGCACGAGATCGCCGTCCACAGCGCGAAGCGCGGTACCGGCATGGGCGCGGCGCCGGCGATCATCGGCCCCATCGGTCGGGTCGGGCCGAACAGCCGCGCTACCACCAGGGCCAGCACCCCGCGCCGCTGGAAGAAGGCGCGGGTGCGGGCCATGCTGTGCCGGAAGCGCGCCATGCGCCGGTGAGCGCTCCACTGTTCCAGGTAGCGCCGGCCCAGCCAGTAGTTGAAGGCGTCGCCCAGCGCCGCGCCCACCGCCGCCGCCAGCACCGACGGCCACAGCGCCAGCGCGTCCAGCGAGATCAGCGCGCCCACGCCCAGCAGCAGCAGGTAGCTGGGCATCAGGAAGCCCACCAGCAGCATCGCGTCGACGAAACTGGTGATCGCCAGCAGCGCGATCGCCCACCCCGGGTGCAGGGCGATCCAGTCGAGCAGCGGTTGCAGCCGGTCCATGCCGGATGGGGCGACAGGCCCTAGCGCAGCGCGGCGAACACCTCGTCGGCCGCGGCCATCACCCGGTCGAGCTCGGTCCGGCCGTGCACGGCCGAGGCGAAGCCGGCCTCGAAGGACGACGGTGCGAAGTAGACGCCGCGGTCCAGCATGGCGTGGAAGAAGCGGCGGAAGCGGTCGGCGTCGCAGGCGGAGACATCGGCGTGGCCGGTGATGGCGGCGGCGTCGGTGAAGTAGATGCCGAACATCGCGCCCTGGCTCTGCGCCAGGAAGGGCACGCCGTGCCGCTTCGCGGCCGCCTGTAGGCCGTCGCACAGTGCCGCGGCGTGGGCGCTGGCGCGGCCGTGCAGCTCGTCGGTGATGGCGCGCAGCGTGGTCAGGCCGGCGGCTGTGGCCAGCGGGCTGCCCGACAGCGTGCCGGCCTGGTAGACCGGGCCCTCGGGCGAAAGCTGATCCATGAGATCGGCACGGCCGCCGAAGGCGCCCACCGGCATGCCGCCGCCGACGATCTTGCCCAGGGCGGTCAGGTCCGGTTTCACGCCGTAGAGCGCCTGGGCGCCGCCGGGATGGACGCGGAAGCCGGTCATGACCTCGTCGAAGATCAGCACGGCGCCGTACTCGTCGCACAGCGCGCGCAGGCCGGCGAGGAAGCCGTCGGCCGGCAGCACCATGTTCATGTTGCCCGCCACCGGCTCGACGATGACGCAGCCGATGCCCTCGGGCTGGGCCTCGAAGGCCGCGCGCACGCTGTCGAGATCATTGTAGGTGGCGGTGATGGTGTGCGCGGCGGCGTCGGCGGGAATGCCCGGCGACGACGGCACGCCGAAGGTCAGGGCGCCGGAGCCGGCCTTCACCAGCAGGCTGTCGGAATGGCCGTGGTAGCAACCCTCGAACTTGAGCACGCCGTCGCGGCCGGTGGCGGCGCGCGCCAGGCGCACCGCGGACATGGTCGCCTCGGTGCCCGAGCTGTTCAGGCGCAGCTTCTCCATGCTGGGCACGCGCCGGCGGATCTCCTCGGCCATCTCGACCTCGGCCTCGGTGGGCGCGCCGAAGCTGATGCCGCGCGCGGCCTGCGCCTGCACCGCCGCGACCACGTCGGGGTGGCCGTGGCCCAGCAGCATCGGCCCCCAGGAGCCGATGTAGTCGATGTAACGGTTGCCGTCGACATCCGTCATCCACGCCCCCTCGGCCGCGGCGATGAAGCGCGGCGTGCCGCCCACCGAGCGGAAGGCGCGGACCGGAGAATTGACCCCGCCGGGAATGACGGCGCGGGCGCGTTCGAACAACGATTCGGAAAGGCGGGGTTCGGAGAGACTCATCGCGGCTCGTGGTTGCGGTCGGTGTTCGCGCGGAATGCGCGCGTGGATGGCGTCGGCGAGGACGGGGCGGGGAGGCGATCGCTGCGCCGCCCCCTCATGCCCGATCGAAGGCCAGAGTGTAGGCGGCAGTGGCCGCGCGCACATCCCCGGCGTCGAAGACGCCGGCGATCGCGGCCACCAGATCGGCTCCGGCCGCGACCACTTCCGGCACGCGCTCGGCGGTGATGCCGCCGATGGCGCAGAGCGGCAGCCGGGTCGCGGCGCGCGCCGCGCGCAGGTCGTCGAGCGTGGCAGCCGGCGCGTCGGGCTTGGTGGCGGAGGCGAACAGCCGCCCCACCGCGGCGTAGTCGGCGCCCTCGGTCTCGGCGGCGCGCACGCGGTCGAGGTACGGGCCGCAGCTCACGCCGATGAGCGCGCCGGGCCCGAGCACGGCGCGCGCCGCCGATACCGCGCCGTCGTCGCGGCCGAGGTGCACGCCGTCCGCACCCACCGCGCCTGCGAGGGCGGCGTCGTCGTTGACGATGAAGCGCCGGCCGCGATCGTGGCACAGCGCCGCCAGCATGCTGGCACGGGCCTCGCGCTGGCCGGCGGTGGCGTGCTTGTCGCGGTACTGGATCATGGCCGCGCCGCCGTCCAGCGCCGCGCCCACCGCCGCGCGCAGCGTGGTCTCGTCGGCGCATGCGCGCGCACTGGTCACGGCATAGAGGCCGCGCGGCACGTTCGCGCTCACGGCGTGTCCCCGCAGTCGCGCGCCGGGCTGGGCCGGCCGCGGCCGATGACCTTGGGACGCTGCAGCCAGGCGTGCACGCGCGCGGTGGCGCCGTCGATGGCCGCGGCAGGCGCATCCCCGCGCGCCAGCAGCGCGGCAATGGTCGAGGCCAGCGTGCAGCCGGCACCGTGGTAATCCTGCGCGATGCGGGTGCGGCGGATCGGCCGCAGCGTGCCGTCGTGCCAGTGCCAGTCGGTGCTCTCGGCGTCGTCGCGCTCGTCGCCGCCGGTGACCAGGACGTGGGCGATGCCGCGCGCACCCAGCACCGCGGCGGCGGCGTCCAGGCGGTCCTCGCCGGACAGCAGCCGCGCCTCGGCGGCGTTGGGCGTGATCACCGTGCACAGCGGCGCCAGCTGCTCGAGCATCGCCACCGCCACCGGCTGCGCCGCCAGCTCGGCGCCGCCGCCGGCGCGCAGCACCGGGTCGAGCACCGTGGGCACGCCCAGCTCGCGCACCCAGCGCACGCACACCGGCACCTGCTCGACGCTGCCCAGCACCCCGAACTTGACGGCGTCGATGCGGCAGTCCGCGGCGAGGTGGCGGATCTGCGCGTCGAGCCAGTCGGCGTCGAGCGGCTGCACGGCGTGGACGTTGTCGGTGTCCTGCAGCGTGAGCGCGGTCAGCGCCCCCAGCGCGTGCGTGCCGGAGGCCCGGCAGGCCTCGATATCGGCATGGATGCCGGCCCCGCCGCTGGGGTCGTGACCCGCGATGCACAGGACCTGCGGCAAATGTTGCGGTGCAGTAAGACTCACGTCGTTATGCACAACGCTGGAGCAGGGTGGTTGCGCGTTGCCCACAAGCGGCCGGGAGACCGACCCATGACCTTCGTCATTGCATTAAGTGCTTGATTTTCAAGCATAGTGTCAGAGTGGTTACGTTTTGCCCTCGTCAGGGCCGATTCCCGTGACTGCATGGCCGATAGCCCGTTGAGCAGCGCTTTTCAACAAAGTTATCCACAGGTGCTGTGAGAAACCCGAGTTTTCGCTGTGTCACCGGGGGCTTAGCCGCGTTTCACAGACTTGGCTTTCAAGCCGTCGCCCAACCGCGAACGCGTGCCGAAGCCCTTGCCGGAACGGCTCCCGCCTCGATGGTACGCCTCTCCGGCGGCACGATGGCGCACGACCATTCCGAGCGGCACGCGCGCCCGGCCAACCGGTACAGTCCGGGTTCCGAGCATCGTGCATCCGCCGACCGTGCCCCATCACCCGTTCCCGCCCCGGCGTGCCCGCCGTACCCGCACCGTTCCGATGCTGGCCGCCGCCGCGCTCGCCGTCGGTGCCGCGCTGACCTGCATACCGGCCGGCGCCCAGACCCTGCACCGCGGCAACGGCGCCGAGCCCGAGACGCTGGATCCGCACCGCGCCACCAGCGTGGCGTCCTCGCACATCCTGCGCGATCTCTACGAGGGGCTGGTCACCCTGAGCCCGGCCGGGGAGCCGGTGCCCGGCGCGGCCGAGGACTGGCAGGTCAGCGACGACGGCCTGCGCTGGGTGTTCACGCTGCGGACCGACGGGCGCTGGTCGAATGGCGAGCCGGTGACCGCGGACGATTTCGTGGCCGGCATGCAGCGCAGCATCGCGCCCGCCACCGGCTCGTACTACGCCCAGATGCTGGAGATCATCGAAGGCGCGCCGGCCATCCTCGCCGGCGAGGCGCCGCCCGAGACGCTGGCCGTGCGCGCGCTCGGCCCGCGCCGGCTGGAGATCCGGCTGGCGACACCGGCGCCGTACCTGCCCGGGCTGCTCACGCACCCGGCCACCTTCGCGGTCCATCAGCCCGCCGTCGCCGAGCACGGCAAGGCCTTCGACCGGCCCGGGCGCCTGGTGAGCAACGGCGCCTACCGGCTGGCCGAGCGCGTGCTGCAGTCGCACGTCACGCTGGAGCGCAACCCGCACTTCCACGCCGCGGACACGGTGGCGCTGGAGCGCGTGGTCTTCCACAGCACCGAGAACATCGAGGCCGAGCTCTCGCGCTACCGCGCCGGCGAGCTGGACTGGACGGCCGACATTCCGGTCACGCGCATGGACTGGGTGCGCGACACCATCCCCGACCAGTTCCACGCCCATCCCTACCTCGGCACCTACTACTACGGCTACAACACCACGCGGCCGCCCTTCGCCGACTCGCCGGAGCTGCGCCGGGCGCTGGCCATGGTCATCGACCGCGAGCGCATCGCCGGCCGCGTGGTCGGCACCGGCGAACTGCCCGCCTTCGGTTTCGTGCCGCCGGGCGTGGACGGCTACGCGGGCGCGAAGCCCGAATGGGCCGACTGGTCGCTGGAGCGGCGCCGCGAGCGCGCCCGCGCGCTCTACCGGGCGGCCGGCTATTCGGCGGACGAGCCGCTGGAGGTCGAGCTGCGCTACAACACCCAGGACAACCACCGCAAGATCGCCATCGCCATTGCCTGGATGTGGCGCGAGCACCTGGGCGTGCGCACCCGGCTGATCAACGAGGAGTTCAAGGTCTTCCTGACCACGCGCCGCATGAAGCAGGTGACCGAGGTCTTCCGCGCCGGCTGGATCGGCGATTACAACGACCCCTTCACCTTCCTGGAGATCCTGCACAGCGGCCACGGCCTCAACGACACCGGCTACGCCAGCGCGCGCTACGATGACCTGCTGGAACGCGCCGCGGCCGAGGCCGATGCCGGGCGCCGCATGGACCTGCTGCGGCAGGCCGAGGCGCAGCTGCTCGAGGACCTGCCGGTGCTGCCCATCTACTTCTACACCAGCCGCCGGCTGGTCAAGCCGCGGGTGCGGGGCTGGGAGGGCAACATCATGGACGTGCACCTGACGCGCTACATGGACCTGGAGCCCGGGCAGCCGTGACCGGGCTGGCGCTGCGACGGCTGGCGACGGCCGTGCCGACCCTGCTGCTGCTGGTGACGGCGGCCTTCTTCCTGATGCGCGCCGCGCCCGGCGGCCCCTTCGACGACGAGCGCGTCATGCCGGCCGAGATCCAGGCCCAGGTCGAGGCCGCCTATCACCTCGACGAGCCGCTCTGGCGCCAGTACCTCATCTACATGGGCAACCTCGCGCGCGGCGATCTCGGTCCGTCGTTCCGTTACGAGGGGCGCACCGTCAACGAGCTGATCGCGGCCGGCCTGCCGGTGTCGCTCACCATCGGCGGCCTGGCGCTGGCGATGGCGCTGCTGCTGGGCGCGCTGGCCGGCATCACCGCCGCCCTGCGTCGCGGCCGCTTCACCGATCACGCCGTCATGGCGCTGTCCATGACCGGCATCTCCATCCCCAACTTCGTCATTGCGCCGCTGCTCATCCTGGGCTTCGCCGTGATGCTGGGCTGGCTGCCCGCGGGCGGCTGGCAGGACGCCGGCTGGCAGCATCTGGTGATGCCGGTGATCGCGCTCGGCCTGCCGCAGGTGGCCTACGTCGCGCGCCTGCTGCGCGGCAGCCTGATCGAGTCGCTGGGCAGCGACTTCGTGCGCACCGCCCACGCCAAGGGCCTGCCCATGCGCCGCGTGGTGCTGCGCCACGCGCTGCGGCCGGCACTGCTGCCGGTGGTGTCCTACCTCGGCCCGGCCGCCGCCGCGCTGATCACCGGCTCGGTGGTCATCGAGCAGATCTTCGGCATTCCCGGCCTCGGGCGGCACTTCGTGCAGGGCGCGCTGAATCGCGACTACACGCTGGTGCTCGGGCTGGTGCTGTTCTACGGCAGCCTGATCATCGCCTTCAACTTCGTGGTCGACGTGCTCTACGGCGTGCTCGACCCGCGCGTGCGGGGGCGGGCATGACCGCGCCGGCCGACGCCCTGCCGCGCGGCGCGGTGCTGCGCGCGCACCCGGCGGCCTTCGTCGCCGGCGGACTGCTGGTGCTGATCGCGCTGATCTGCGTGGTGGGGCCGTGGCTCCTGCCGCACGGCCCGGCGGCGCTGGACTGGGACCACTTCAGCGTGGCGCCCGGCATCGACCACGGGCACTACCTGGGCACCGACGCGCTGGGCCGCGACATCCTCGCGCGCACGCTCACCGGCGGACGCCTGAGCCTGGCGGTGGGGCTGGCCGCCACGCTGGTGTCGCTGATCATCGGCGTGACCTGGGGCGCGGTGGCGGGCTACGTCGGCGGCCGCGTCGACGCCGTGATGATGCGGCTGGTGGACGTGCTCTACGCGCTGCCCTTCATGTTCTTCGTCATCCTGCTGATGGTCTTCTTCGGCCGGCATCTGGTGCTCATCTTCGTGGCGGTCGGCGCCATCAACTGGCTGGACATGGCGCGCATCGTGCGCGGCCAGACCATCGCGCTGAAGCACCAGCCCTTCATCGACGCAGCCAAGCTGGGCGGGGCGAGCGGCGCGCGCATCGTGACGCGCCACATCGTCCCCAATCTGCTGGGCGTGGTGGCGGTCTACGTGACGCTGACCATCCCGCAGGTGATCCTCTTCGAGTCCTTCCTCAGCTTCCTGGGTCTGGGCGTGCAGGAACCGCAGGCCAGCTGGGGCAGCTTGGTAAACGACGGCGCGCGCGAGATGGCGCAGGCGCCCTGGGCGCTGCTGGCGCCGGCGGGGATGCTGGCGCTGACGCTGTTCTGCTTCAACTTCCTCGGCGACGGGCTGCGCGATGCGCTCGACCCGAAGGACGGCGCCTCGTGACGCGGCCGGGTCACGCCCATGGCTGACGCGCCGCTGCTCGCGATCCGCGATCTGTGCGTGCGCATCCACGATGCGCGCGGCACCGTGCACGCCCTCAACGGCGTCGATCTCGACCTCGCCGCCGGCGACAGCCTGGGCGTGGTGGGCGAGTCGGGCGCCGGCAAGTCGCAGCTGGCGCTGGCCATCATGGGCCTGAGCGCGCCGGGCACCGAGGTCAGCGGCAGCATCGCCCTCGACGGCGCAGAGCTCATCGGCATGGCGCCGCGCGCGCACCGCCGGCTGCGCGGGCGGGTCGCCGCCATGGTCTTCCAGGATCCGATGCGCGCGCTCAACCCCTACATGACCGTCGGCGCCCAGCTCGCCGAGGGCATGCGCGCGCACGGCCTGCACCGGGGCCGCGCCGCGCGCGCGGAAAGCCGCCGCCTGCTGGAGCTGGTGCGCATCCCGCAGGCGGAGCGCCGGCTGCGCCAGTATCCGCACGAGCTCTCCGGCGGCATGCGCCAGCGCGTGATGATCGCCATGGCGCTGTCCTGCCGCCCCGGGCTGCTGATCGCGGACGAGGCCACCACCGCGCTCGACGTGACGGTGCAGGCCGGCATCCTGGCGCTGCTCGACGAGCTGCGGCGCGAGCAGAGCGTCGCGCTGCTGATGATCTCGCACGACCTCGGCGTGATCGCGCAGAGCTGCGCGCACACCGCCGTGCTCTACGCGGGCAGGGTGGTGGAGGCCGGGCCCACGCCGGCGTTGCTGGCGGCGCCGCGCCACCCGTACACCGACGGCCTGCTGCGCGCGCGACCGTCGCTGGATGTCACCGCCGACCGCGCCCTGCCGGCGATCCCCGGCGCGCCGCCCGATCCGCGTGCGCTGCCGGAAGGCTGCGCGTTCGCGCCGCGCTGCGCGCATGCCGATGCGCTGTGCGGACAGCGGCCGGCGCTGCGCGATCTGGGCGGCACACGCGCGGCCTGCCACCATCCGCTGGCGGCGCCGGCGGGCGACCCGGCGGGTCTGCAGCGCTAGGCGTTGCCGCCGCGCTGCTTCCAGCGCAGCGCCCAGCCGGCAACCTTGTCGCCCGGCATGGGCCGGCTGACCAGATAGCCCTGGGCGATGTCGCAGCCGATCTGCTCCAGCAGCTGCCAGTCCTCGACCTGCTGCACCCCCTCGGCCACCACCGACATGCCCAGCCGTCGGCCCAGATCCAGCGACGACTCGAGGATGGCCCGGATCTCCCGGCTCCTGGCGGCGCCGTCGACATAGCGGCGGTCGATCTTGAGCTCGGTGAAGGGCAGCGAGCGCAGGCGCGGCAGGCTGGATTCGCCGGTGCCGAAGTCGTCGATGGCCAGCCCGAAGCCGCGGATGCGGAAGCGCGCGCACACGTCGAACAGCTCGGAGCCGCTGCCCATCTCCGCTTCGGTGATCTCCATGGTGATCTGCGACGGGCTCAGCCCGTGGCTCGCCGCCACCGCCTCGACGTGCTCGGGCAGATCCAGGCGGCAGATGGCCGACGACGAAATGTTGATGCCGACGTTGAGTCGCAGCCCCTCGCGCGCCCAGGTGCCGGCGTCGCGCAGCGCGATGTCGATGACCTGGTAGGTGAGGTTCTCGATCTGCCCGCCGGCTTCCGTGGATTCGATGAACGCGGCCGGATGCACCAGCCCGCGGCGCGGGTCGCGCAGGCGCGCCAGCGCCTCCACGCCGACCACGTGCGCGGAGTCGATGCGCACCTTCGGCTGGTAGTGCACTTCCACGCGGCGGTCGTGCAGCGCCGAGGCGATCTCGGCGTCGCTCATCGGGTCCGTGGGCATGACCGCGCCGGTGCGTCGCACCTCGTGGTAGCGGTCCAGCGCGTTGCGGATATCCTGCTCGCCGAAGGGCTTGCCCAGCAGGCCCAGCACGGTGAGCCCGAGATGCTGCGCCATCTGCGATACCGAGAAGCGCAGGCGCGCATCCAGCGACGAGATGGTCAGCACGGCAACGCCGGGGCAGCGCTGGCCCACCATGCGCAGCAGCTCGACCCCGTCCATGCCCGGCATGGCCAGATCGCTGATCAGCAGATCGATGGTGCCGTCGCAGGTATCCAGCACCGCGATCGCCGCCGTGCCGTTCTCCGCCGTCAGCACCTCGCCCACGCCCAGCTCGGTGAGGATCGCCTTCAGAAAGCTCCGGATGGACTGGGAATCGTCCACCACCAGAACGCGCAGGTCGGCGTTCGGCTTGTCCACATGTGCGGTGCGCAGCCCGACGGCGGGGTAGAGAGGAGATTCGGGCGTCATGAGGACTGGCGGACTCCGGAGCGCGGTTCCGTGCGCAATGGCGCACCGATGCACCGTATGCGGTGCGCCGCGCGGGCAGTCACGGCCGCCGGCCCAACGGCGGCATCGCGGTGGACGAACGCGCCCCGGCCGGGGTTCACCACCGATTCAGTGGCCGGGCATAGGGTGAAAGGGGCATCGCAAGAGGAGAACATCGCATGGCAGACAGCAATACCCCGAACACCAATGCCGACATCGACAAGCTGAAGACCGACCTGCAGTCGGTGCGCGAGGACATCGCCAAGCTCGCCCACAGCGTCGGCGACCAGGCCCAGAACCGCGCCCGCGCCGGAGCCGACAACCTGCGCCAGGCCGCCGGTTCGGCGGGCGAGGAGCTACAGGCCGCCAGCCAGCGCATGGAGGGGCAGATCGCCTCGCACCCCTACGCCAGCGTCGGCGCCGCCTTCGGTGTCGGCCTGCTGCTGGGCATGGCGCTGGAGCGTCGCTGATCGTCAGGGTTCCATCGATCCGCCGTCGTCTTCGCGACGGCGTGCGGATCGCACCCGGCCCAACGCCATGAACATCATCAAGCGCTCGGTGCGCGACTACCTGCGGTACTGGATCGTCATCCTGCTCGGCCTGCTGGGCGTGAGCTTCCTGTGCGCGTCCGGCTATCTGGCGCTGGCACTGGTGGTACCGCTGCCGGTGGCCGCGCTCATCGTCGGCGTGGTCGCGCTGCTGGCGGCCTTCATCGCCCATCGCGTGCTGATCGCGCCCGGGCGGCAGGCCGCCGAGGCCAGCGAGCAGCCGGCACCGCAGGAAGCGGTCGCGCAGTTCGCGCGCGAAAGCGCCGGGCGCATCCCGGCGGAAATCGAGCGCCGGCCCGAGGCCGCCATGGCGGTGGCGCTGGGAGCCGGTCTGCTGCTGGGCTTCAGCCCGCGCGCGCGCAGCCTGCTGGGCAGCGCGCTGAAGCAGGGTGTGCAGGCGCTCGCCGACGAGGCCGGCAAGCAGCGCTGACCGCGTACCCGCCGCGCCGGGTCAGCGCCCGGCCTTCTCGTCGTCCTCCTTGTCGTCCCAGCCGTCCTCGCTCAGATCCCTGAGCTTGGAGCGGTCGAGTCGTCGCACTTCCTCCTCGGTGTCGCGCACGGTGTGGCGAATGAACATGACGACGCCGAACACCACGAACCCCACTACCAGCAGGATGACGATGGCCTTGAGCATGGAAGGGCTCCGGTAGAGGCAGCTTTGAGGACGCCCATGATGCGCTGATCGCGCGTACGCCGTGTCCGCAGCGTGGGGTCCGTGCCCACGTCAGCCTGCCGCTGCCGGCGGGTCCGCCGCACCGCTGGCGATGGCCGCCGCCCGCACGCAGGCGGGGCGGGCGCTGACGCGCGCCACGTAAGCGCGCGTGTTCGGCAGATCGTCGATGGTCCGTCCGCCGTACTGCGGCAGCACCGTCAGGTTGTGCAGCAGCATGATGTCCGCGCCGCTGAAGTGCGCGCCCCCGAGGTAGGGCGCCTCGCCCAGGCGCGTTTCCAGGTACCGGAAGTAGCCGTCCTCGCGCCGCCGGCAGGCGCGCACGATGACGGGCGCATCGTCCCCGTCGGCATCGGCGCCGTGCGCCATGCGCACGAACAGAGCGCCCTGGATGGCCGCATTGAGCTGCATGGCCTGCAGGTAGTCCGCGTAGCCCGACTCGTCCGGCCCCACGATGAGCCGGCCGCCGCCGTGCACGCGACAGATGTACTCGACGATGGCCGCGGACTCGGCGATGACGCGATCGCCGTCCCGGATGACCGGCGCCGTGCCGAAGGGATGCAGCGCCCGGTACGCCGGCGGCGCCGCGCCGTCGGCCTCGCGCGCGAAGCGTTCCAGCCGGTAGGGCAGCGCCAGCTCCTCCATCAGCCAGATCACGCGCTCGGACTGCGAAGCTTCGAGGTGGTAGACGGTGATCATGGCGCCGCCGCTGCCGGGCGCGTGCCCGACGCCCCGCAGGCCACCACGTGAAGCAGCCAACCCGGCACTGCAGCGCGATGCAACCGCGCGATGACACGCATTTCTTCCTCCTCCGTGCGCTCCGGCACCCCGCCTACTGCCGGTGGCGCTTGTGCTCCGCGACGGCAAAGCCGACCAGAAGCCAGAAGCCGCCCACGAGGAATCCCGCAGCGACATCGCTGGCGTAGTGCACGCCCAGCAGCATCCGGCTGAAGCCGATCAGGCCGATCAGCACGGCCGTCCAGTAGACGATCTCGAAGCGCTGCCGCGTCGTCGCGAAGTCTCTCGCAATGACACAGGCGATGAAACCGTATACCGCCATCGCGCTGGTTGCGTGGCCACTGGGGAACGACGGCGTGAAGGCAGCGACATCCGCCGCGAACTCGGGTCGCGGTCGCGCCAGCGCGTACTTGCCGGCGAGCGTCGTGAGCTGTGATCCCAGAACCGTCAGCCATAGCGGCGCCACCATGTAGGCGCGCCCGTGCGCCCACAGCAGGCCGGTGGTCACCAGCGTCACCGCGATCAACGCGGCCGAGCCGCCGAGATCCGTGATCCACGAAAAGACGAAGACCATGCCGTCCGTGCTTATCGCGCCGATGCCCTGATGGATGGCTTCATCCAGGTGGACCAGCTCCTCCGCCTCCATCAGCTCCTCGACCAGCCCTCCCAGCAGGCCGGCGATGTAGACCGCCGCAATCACGACGAGCGTCAACGGCAGGCCAGTAAAGCGGCGCAACGTCACCCGCGCATGCAGGAACCCGGTCGTCTTCGGGAATGACGACCGGAGCCGCGCCCACAGCCCCGCAATGTCCTCCCGCCCCCGTACCTCGTCGACCGCCACCGCCGCCTTCCCGAACAGGCGGGATGCAAGGCGGAGCCCCCGCCACACCGCCAGCCGAAGCGCAATGACGAGCACGACCACTAGCAGGAGGGCTATCAGCGTTCGGCTCACGGAATGTTTCTAAGGGTTGCGGGGAAGCCAGAGAGCATCCTTGATGCTTGCGTGGTGGAACTTCTGTCTATAACGCCGCGCTCTGGGGCAAACCGAAGCGCAGCGTAGGTTTGTCCCTAGCAGCGCTTTGTTAGGCATTGTTTACCTCCGCAGCGGCGATCGTTTGTTTGCCAAACGGGCTAACTTCCAAGCCCGAATTATCAATCTCGATTATTAGTTTGGACACTGCTTTAAAGGTAGCTTTTACTTGTTCAACTCTTACGTCCTGACCATCCATTTTGTCTATGTCGAGATCTTTAAATGTGTTCTCTATACGAGAAACCCATTTGGATGCTTCAGCATCTTCAGATTCAAGCATTAATTCAAATTCTTTGAAACCGATAACGTCATAATCTCTTGCTGCAGAGTCAGATTTACGAACCATCAACTCTCCAATCCCTGCTTGCCAATCTCTATATATCCATGCCTCACGGATAGACAGCCTGCGAGCAGATTGTTGTACCGTTTCTTTGATTAATGCGTCTCGCAAATGGCTAGAATCAAGCTCTCCACATAAGAAGTCTGCACATTCTCTGCAAAGATCAAATAAATCTTGGCAACCTAATTCTGTGGCTAGGCTAACATTCTTCCTTCTAAGGAAGGATTTATGTATTTTTTCTAATCTGATTGACAAATCAAGTGACTTTTCAGAAGGGCATTCTAGCGACCATAACTCTGTAAGACGTGACAATCTTTCTGTTTCCACATGCGGGCCATCGGCTAGTGCTGACTCAAACGCACGTATAGATTCGGAGATAGATTTCTGTGATGTAGTTCCAGCTGGCTTTATGTAAGACTGTTCTTTCTTTATGGCATAAATCCAGCCTATAAGCGATGCTAACCGATACAGTGTGCTTCGATATTTATAATCTTCGAACCCCGTTGTTGGGTCGCTTCTTATTAAGAAATGAGCCCGCCCCTTAACATTAAATATTTCATTTAGCCTCCAAAACATGCTCTCAGCTGACGTCGCCAGTGGCTCAGCATATTTTTTGTATACATCGAGTGTGCTCTTCGAACGATCACGATTTTCTTTTAGCTTTTGAAAAACGTAATCCTTGATGAAAATCCCGACCAATGTAACGAATGATGCTATGAGGGCGGCCTGTATTTTTACGTCCAATGTTTGAATCCAGCTCATGATTTATGTATGCCTGACACCCGCCTTCAGCCGCGGATTTGGCGACGCGAAGCGGCGGCAAATACGTCGGCTGGAAGGCATGGTTATGTGCGTCGTCGGACTCATGTACTCGCACGAGTGACTTCCTGAGCGTGCCCCATCACTCGGGCTGCCAACGTGAATAGTTCCTTGGCGGAGATCTGATGTTTTTCACTCATCTCAACTACCGTCAGGGTGTCCTTTAATCTTCCAGAACCTGGATCAGGATACTTCCCCGCCCAGTAGATGAAGTGAGTAAGGCACTCCAAGATGGCACGATCCTTTTCCGTGAGCCATGGAATGAAGTTGCTCAGTTCATGCAGGCGATGATGCTTTCTTTTTCGCTCGTTCTCCGTGAACTCTTCGATGCCTTCGCGAACTATCAACATTGCTTTCAAGCAAGTTTCTAGGCTAAGGCCAACAAGCATCAGTGCCACAGCATGGTACTGACAGTGACATACGCCTTTTGTATAAATTGTGAGGTGATCGATATTGGGCTGCCCACGAAGTACATTGGTCGCGGCCTCCGAGAGGGCATGGGCCTGCGTCAGCCAGAGAATCGGAGACTTTAGATCTGTCGCTGTTGGGGCCTTTGAGATATCGACCGGGAACCCAGCCATCGTCTGTGCCATGCCCCACTTGTGCCAAGCCAAGGCACTGTAGCCGATCGGATCGACATCAAATCCTTTTGGATTTGGCGCGACCGATTCCTCAAGTGGGTGCATAGCTCATCCCCAGCACATAACGCCAAAACTCAGCCGCGGATTTGCCGTAGCGAAGCGAAGGCAAATACGTCGGCTGGAGTGCCTGGTTGGGCATCATGCCCGCTTCACCTCAACAGAATCTGGCACGCCGTCTACGTGAAGCATGTAACGACCACCCTCCTGAGTTACCTTTGCTCTAGGCATGTACGCATAGTGATATAGGTATTTGTATTCAGCCTGCTTCCATTTCTTGGGGGTTCCGCTAGAGAACTCAAAAATGGTGTCTCTGTTCTTGAAGCCTTTAAAGCTACCTTTGAGCTGACCTTCAATGACAACCATGTTTTACCTCCACAGCGGCGAGTCTTCTTGATGCCCAGCAGTGATTAGATAGCGCGCATCATTATTCAATGATAACGCGCGCTTCATAACTCCACCGCGCGGGGTGGCCGTTAGGTGCGAAAAAGTCAATTAAAATCATGAGGTTGCCCCGTAATGGGGGTCTTGGGCATGTATTCGCGTGACCGCTTCATTTCGCGCTGAATCGTGGCGCGCTTCTCGGAGTGGGAGTCCGCTGTGTGCTGAAAGCGGACAGACCAGGCGCCGCAGCGCAGGATCTGTACCGAGCGTCAATGCGGTTGCCTCGGCCAGCCATGCGAATCGATGTACTCGATCAGGTTGGCCGGCTTGTAGCCGGATGAAGACTCGAAGCGCAGCTTCGCTGTGTAGTTGCCCCTATATCCCCGGAC
>NZ_JAGLEJ010000022.1 GCF_023145115.1 Algiphilus sp. | reverse complement strand
CGCTCCGGCCCGCCCGCGGGGCGGGCCGGAGTCCCGGCGACTGGCGGCGCGCTCCGGGGTCGCCGCGGACGGACATCCTGTCCTCCGCGGCTCGGCCGGCCTTCCGTGGCCGGCCGACTCCCTGCGCGCACCACCAGTCGCCGCGCCTCCTGAAGGGGGACATGGTCGGCTCGTTGCTTCGCAACGTCGCAGCAGTGACGTGGCGCCATTCCCGATCTGTGGCGACGTTGCGAAGCAACGAGCCGTCCCGGGTGCCTTCACGGGTGGCCGGACCGGGAGGCGCGCGCAGTGGGGCTGCGAGACAGGACGTCGAGCAAGGGTGAGCCCGACCGAATGCCCAGTGGGCATTCGCAGCGAGGCGAACGCCCGGACATGGATGTCCGGGCCGGGGCATGTCAGGAGCGAAACGGTAGCGCCACGGATGGCAGGCGCCAACCGCACGCTACTGCAAGGATCATCGCCGTCACTAAGCTCGGCTCCTGCCTCGCTAAGTGACCCTGCCAGGGCCTTCCTGGCCCCGGCGTTCACCCGCTGCGAAGCGCCACCGGCGCTTCGGTCGGGTTCACCCATGGCTTTGGCTACTTTGGCCGTAACCAAAGTAGCCCGCGCCGGTCGAGCGGCAACGTTCGGCAGCGTCAAAGTTCCGTGGCGCGGAACCCGGGAGCGCAGCCGGGTCAACGAGGAAGACTCAAGCGCCGAGGTCACGAGGCGCGGAACCCGCGAGCAGGAACGCGTCACCAAGAACGCTCAGCCGCAGCTTGAAAGCCTGGGAACCAGTGAGGGGATCCAGGGTCAGCCCTTGCGACGGGGACAGTATATTGATTTCCCTGACCATGACGCTGTAGCCGGACGGTATGCAGGCCACTATTGCGCTGTCGGCACGATCGGCGCGTGGTGGAAATCAATATACTGTCCCCTTAATGGGGGTCGCTGCCAATGAGCACCTTCGTCCATCTCGCCGTCCACAGCGAATATTCCCTGGTCGACGGCACGATCCGCATCGAGCCGGTCAAGACGCAGCGCGGGGACGATCGCCTGCAGCCGCTGAGCAAGCGTGCGGCCGAGCTGGAGTTGCCGGCGATCGCGCTTACCGATCGCGACAACCTGTTCGCGATGGCGAAGTTCTACAAGTCGTGCGAGGGCGCCGGTGTCAAGCCGTTGCTGGGCGTCGATCTGGCGCTGAGCAGCGATGGCGCGCCGGGGCGCGTGACGGTGCTGGTGCAGAACGATGCCGGGCTCGCGAACCTGATGCGGCTGGTGTCGCGCATGTACACGGAGAGCCGCGGCACGGTGGACGCGATGGTCGACCGGGACTGGCTGCTGGAGGCGGCCGAGGGTCTGATCGTGCTGTCCGGCGCCCAGGGCGAGATCGGCCAGAAGCTGCTGACCGGGGATGTCGACGGGGCGGAGGCCGCGCTGACTCGCTGGCGCGCGGCCTTCGGGGACCGGCTCTACTTCGCGCTGGCGCGCTGCGGACGGCCGCACGATGAGCTGCACGTGCAGGCTGCGACCGCGCTGGCGCGGCGCCACGGCGTACCGGTGGTGGCGGTCAACGATGTCTGCTTCCTGCGGCGCGACGATTTCGAGGCCCACGAGGCGCGCGTCTGCATCCTCCAGGGCCGCACGCTGGAGGATCCGCGCCGGCCGCGAAGCTATACGCCGGAGCAGTACCTGAAGTCGGCCGACGAGATGGCGACGCTGTTCGCCGATCTGCCCGAGGCCGTGACCAACACCGTCGAGATCGCGCGGCGCTGCTCGCCGCGGCTGCACTTCGGCACCAACTATCTGCCGGATTTCCCGGTGCCGGAGGGGCGCAGCGTCGCCGAGCATCTGCGCGCGACCTCGGAGGCGGGGCTCGAGGCGCGCATCGCCAAGCACGGCATGGTCGACGAGCGCTCGGTGTACGACGACCGGCTCGCCGAGGAGCTGCGCATCATCGAGCAGATGGGCTTCCCCGGCTACTTCCTGATCGTCGCGGACTTCATCCAGTGGGCCAAGGACAACGGCGTGCCGGTGGGGCCGGGGCGCGGCTCGGGTGCGGGCAGCCTGGTGGCGTATGCCATCGGCGTAACCGACCTGGATCCATTGGCTTACAACCTGCTCTTCGAGCGGTTTCTCAACCCCGAACGCGTGTCGATGCCGGATTTCGACGTCGATTTCTGCATGGAGGGCCGCGACCGCGTCATCGAGTACGTGACGCACAAGTACGGGCTCGACCGGGTGGGGCAGATCATCACCTACGGCTCGATGGCGGCGCGCGCGGTGGTGCGCGACGTCACGCGCGTGCTGGGGCAGCCGCACGGCTTCGGCGACCGCATCGCCAAGATGGTTCCGGGCGCGCCGGCCTTCAAGGTGGAGGCGGGCGGCGCCGGCCGCACCGAGCTCGAGCACGCCATCGAGACCATCCCCGAGCTCAAGCAGGCGCAGCAGGAGGAGGATGTCGGCGAGGTGCTGCGCTACGGCCTGCTGCTGGAGGGCCTGGCGCGCAACATCGGCAAGCACGCCGGCGGCGTGGTGATCGCGCCCGGGCCGCTCACCGACTACGTCCCGCTCTACCGGGAACCGGAGGCGCAGGGCGTCGTCACGCAGCTCGACATGAAGGATCTCGAGGCCATCGGGCTGGTCAAGTTCGACTTCCTCGGGCTGCGCACCCTCACCATCATCCAGTGGGCGGTGGACATCATCAACGAGCGGGTGGCGGATGCGAACCTCGACATCCTCGCCATTCCCAAGGACGATCCGGCGGTCTTCGATCTGTTCCGGCGCGGCGAGCTGGCGGCGGTGTTCCAGATGGAATCGGCCGGCATGCGGCGGCTGGCCATGCAGATGCAGCCCAGCCGCTTTGAGGATCTCATCGCGCTGGTGGCGCTGTTCCGGCCGGGGCCGCTGCAGTCGGGCATGGTCGAGGACTTCATCGCGCGCAAGCACGGGCAGGCCGAGGTCGAATACCCGCATCCGGCGCTGGAGGCGGTGCTCGAGGAGACCTACGGCGTCATCGTCTACCAGGAGCAGGTCATGCGCATCGCGCGCGAGCTGGCCGGCTACTCCCTGGGCGGTGCCGACCTGCTGCGGCGCGCGATGGGCAAGAAGAAGGCCGACGAGATGGCGCGCCAGCGCGAGGCCTTCGTGTCGGGCGCCACCGAACGCGGGATCCCGGCGGAGAATGCCGGCCAGATCTTCGACCTGATCCAGATGTTCGCCGAGTACGGCTTCAACAAGTCGCATTCGGCCGCCTATGCGCTGGTCGCCTACCAGACGGGCTGGCTCAAGGCGCACTATCCCGACGCCTTCATGTGCGCGGTGCTGTCGGCGGAAATGTTCAAGACCGACACGCTGGTCGCGCTGGTCGACGAGTGCCGCAACATGGGCCTCACGGTGCAGGCGCCGGACGTCAACGCCTCCGACTACCGCTTCAAGGTCGTCGCCGACGGCGTCATCTGCTACGGCCTGGGCGCGATCCGCGGCGTGGGCGAGGGCGCGGTCGAGAGCATCCGCGCGGCGCGCGCCGAGGGCGGGCCGTTTCGCAGCCTGTTCGACTTCTGCCGGCGCGTCGATCCCAAGCGCGTCAACAAGCGGGTGTTCGAGGCGCTCATCCAGTCCGGGGCCTTCGACGGGCTGGGCGAGACCCGCGCCACGCTGTGGCAGAACCTGTCGCGCGCGGTGGCGGCGGCCGAGCAGTCCAGCGCGCTGGCCGATGCCGGCCAGAGCGATCTCTTCGGCTTCGGTGACGACAATGCTGCCGAGGAGCCGGCGCTGGAGCTCGACCGCTGCACCGAGTGGCACGATCTGGAGCGCCTGCGCCGCGAGCGCGACGCGCTCGGCTTCTATCTCAGCGGGCACCCGATCGAGAGCTTCAGCGAGCTGCGCAGCCACTGCACGGACGGCACCCTCCGCGAGCTGTGCGCGCAGCTGCCGGACCCCGAGTCGGATCCGGAGACCGGCCGCTCGCTGCGCCGCCAGCCGCGCGTGACGGTGGTGGGCTGGCTGCTGGACATCCGGCGCTTCGGGCCGCGCGCGGTGCTGACGCTCGATGACCGCAGCGCCCAGGTGAGCGTGCCGCTGTCGGAGGACCAGTGGATGCAGCACGCCGAGCTCCTGCGCAAGGACAGCCTGCTGCTGGTGCGCGGGCGCCTCGGCCACGACGATTTCTCCGGCGGCTATCAGCTGCGACCGTCGGAGCTGCTCGATCTGGACGGCATCTATGCCCGCTACGTGTCGAAACTGGAACTGTGCCTGCCGGCGCAGAGCCCGAGCGCCGGCGAGGTGGTCGAGCTCATCGACGGCGCGCGCGCGGACAGCGGCTGCGCGCTCAGCGTGCGGCTGGTCGGCGAGGGGGCGGAAGCGCGGGTGCGGTTCCCGTCACGTCTGCGTCTGCGCCTGGCCGATCCGCTCTATCGGCGGCTCCAGCACTTCCTCGGCGACGACGCCGTGCGGGTGGGTTGGCGGACGCCGGCCGAATGAGCACGGCACGTCGATTGCAACTTGCGTAAGCTAGTGTGAATCGCTTTTCGGGGAGGCGCGCGCAGGCATGAATCTGAATTATCTCGACTTCGAGCAGCCCATCGCCGAGCTGCAGCAGAAGATCGAGGACCTGCGCAACATGTCCGACGGCTCGCAGGTCAGCCTCTCGGAGGAGATCCAGCGGCTCGAGGCCAAGCAGAAGCAGCTGACCGAGCAGATATTCTCCAAGCTGGAGTCCTGGCAGGTCACGCAGCTCGCGCGCCATCCGCAGCGGCCGTACGCGCTCGACTACATCGAGTCCGTGTTCACCGACTGGGAGGAGCTGCACGGCGACCGCGCCTTCGCGGACGATCCCGCCATCGTCAGCGGCATCGCGCGGCTCGACGGGCGGCCGGTGGTGGTCATCGGCCAGCAGAAGGGTCGCGACGCCAAGGAGCGCATCCACCGCAACTTCGGCATGCCCATGCCGGAGGGCTACCGCAAGGCGCTGCGCCTGATGAAGATGGGCGAGAAGTTCTCGCTGCCGGTGATCACCTTCATCGACACGCCCGGCGCCTTCCCGGGCATCGGCGCCGAGGAGCGCAACCAGTCCGAGGCCATCGCGCGCAATCTCTTCGAGCTGTCGCGGCTGCGCACACCGGTGGTGGCGACGGTCATCGGCGAGGGCGGATCGGGCGGTGCGCTCGCCATCGGCGTGGCCGATCATCTGATGATGCTGCAGCTGTCGATCTACTCGGTGATCTCGCCCGAGGGCTGCGCGTCCATCCTGTTCAAGAGTGCCGAGCGCGCCCGCGACGCCGCCGAGGCCATGAAGGTCACAGCCACCGATCTGCACGGCTACGGGCTGATCGACGAGATCATTCCGGAGCCGCTCGGCGGCGCGCACCGTGATCCGGAAACGATGAGTGCCACGCTGTGCGGGCGCCTGCTGGCGACCGTCGACCACCTCAGCCGGCAGCCGCTCAATCAGCTGCTGCAGACGCGCTACGAGCGGCTCATGAAATTCGGTGCCTTCCAGCAGGGGTGAGGCCGCCGGGTCCGCCGGCGCGTCGCTGACGCACGCGCTGGCGGCAGGATTCGAGGCGCTTCCCCCGCACGGCGGCTACTGCATCGGCTTCAGCGGCGGCCGCGACTCGACCGCGCTGCTCGACGCGCTGCACGGCCTGCGTCCCGGCCGCGTGCGCGCGGTGCACGTGCACCACGGCCTGCACGCCAGCGCCGACGACTGGGCCGAGCACTGCCGGCGCTTCTGCGAGGCGCGCGGCATCGGGCTCGACATCCGCGCCGTGCGCGTGCGGCCCGACGGCGACGGCCCCGAGGCGGCCGCGCGCCGGGCCCGCCACGCCGCGTTGCAGGAAGCGCTGCGGCCGGGCGAGCTGCTGGTGCTGGCGCACCACGCCGATGACCAGGCCGAGACCGTGCTGTTCCGTTTGCTGCGCGGTGGCGGCACCGCGGGCGCTGCAGGCATGCGCGCGCTGCGACCGACGGGCGACGGCGGCTGGCTCTGGCGCCCGCTGCTGGGCGTGACGCGCGATGCGATCACCGCGTACTGCCGGGCGCGCGAGCTGCAGTGGGTCGACGACCCGGGCAATCACGGCGGTGCCAATGCGCGCGCCCGGTTGCGTGCCGCGCTTCCGATGCTGGAGGCGGTGGTGCCCGGTGCGGCGGCAGCGCTGCGGCGCCACGCCGGGCTGCTCGGCGACCAGCAGGCGCTGATCGCCACGGCGCTGGGCCCCGATCTGGCCACCCGCCTGCACGACGGGCGACTGGACCTGCGCGGCTTGCGGGGCTGGTCACGCGCACGCCGACACGCGCTCCTGCGCCAGTACTGCGCAGCGCTCGGCGCACCGGTTCCGGGAGCGGCATGGCTGGCCGAGTGCGATACCAGCGTGATCGCCGCCGGCGCCGACCGACAGCCGGTGCTGCAACTGGGCGCGCTGCGCGCATGCCGGTTCGACGACGCCCTCTGGCTGCTGCCGGCATTGCCACCGACTGAGCCGGCGTGGTGCACGAACTGGGATGGATGCGCGCCGCTGTCGCTGCCCGCTGCCGCAGGGTCGCTGCACTGTAGTGGTGCAGGACCACCGCTGCATGCCCTGACCGTCGGCTTCGTCGCGCCGGGTACCCGCTGCCGTCTGACGGCGGGCGGTCGCACGCAGCGGCTGAAGCATGTCTTCCAGCGCGCCGGAACGCCGCCGTGGGAGCGCGCGCGGACCCCCGAGATCCGCGCGGACGGGGAACCGGTGCAGGTCGGCCAGTGGCGCCTGCCGGCCGCGAACGCCTACCTGCCGGGAACCCGCTTCCACTGGCGGAAACCGCACTGGCACCTGCCCTCTGAAGGGACCTGAGCCGGGCCGCCAGCCCCGGGGAAGCCGGGGGCGGCGTGCTAGAATGTCGGCTTTCCATGCCTCTTTATCCACGCGCCGCGCGGCATGGTCGCGACGCGAGCCGGGACGCACATGACCGAGTTTGCAAAAGAAGTCCTGTCGATCAATCTCGAAGAGGAGATGCAGCGCTCCTACCTCGATTACGCGATGAGCGTGATCGTCGGGCGCGCGCTGCCCGACGCCCGTGACGGCCTCAAGCCGGTGCACCGCCGCGTGCTGTACGCGATGAAGGTGCTCGGCAACGACTACAACAAGGCCTACAAGAAGTCGGCGCGCGTGGTCGGCGACGTCATCGGCAAGTACCACCCGCACGGCGACTCGGCGGTCTACGACACCATCGTGCGCATGGCGCAGACCTTCTCGATGCGCCACGTCCTGGTCGACGGGCAGGGCAACTTCGGCTCCATCGACGGCGACGCGCCGGCGGCCATGCGCTACACCGAGGTGCGCATGGCGAAGCTGGCGCACGAGATGCTGGCCGACATCGACCGCGAGACGGTGGACTTCGTCCCCAACTACGACGAATCCGAGACCGAGCCGGCGGTGCTGCCCACGCGGCTGCCGCAGCTGCTGGTCAACGGTGCCACCGGCATTGCCGTGGGCATGGCCACCAACATCCCGCCGCACAACCTGTGCGAGGTCATCGACGGCTGCGTGGCGCTGATCGACAACCCGGAGATCGATCTCGCCGGGCTCATGCAGCTGATCCCGGCGCCCGATTTCCCGACCGCCGGCCTAATCCTCGACGTCAACGGCGTCGCCGACGCCTACGCCACCGGCCGCGGCCGCATCGTGGTGCGCGCGCGCACGCACTTCGAGGACATCGGCCCGGACCGCCAGGCCATCCTGGTCACCGAGCTGCCGTACCAGGTGAACAAGGCGCGCCTGCTGGAGCGCATCGCCGAGCTGGTCAAGGACAAGAAGGTCAGCGGCATCTCGGAGATCCGCGACGAGTCCGACAAGGACGGCCTGCGCATGGTCATCGAGCTGAAGCGTGGCGAGAACGCCGAGGTCATCCTCAACCACCTCTTCCAGCACACCCAGCTGCAGACCGTCTTCGGCATCAACATGGTGGCCCTGGACCAGGGCCAGCCGCGCACCTTCACGCTCAAGGAGCTGCTGGAGACCTTCGTGCGGCACCGGCGCGAGGTGGTCACCCGCCGCACGCGCTACCTGCTGCGCAAGGCACGCGAGCGTGCCCACGGCCTGGAAGGTCTGACCGTGGCGCTGGCCAATATCGACGAGGTCATCGAGTGCATCCGCAAGGCGCCGACGCCGGCCGAGGCCAAGGCCGCGCTGCTGTCGCGGGTCTGGCAGCCGGGGCAGGTGGTGGCGATGCTGGAGCGCGCCGGTGCCGACGCCTCCAAGCCGGACGGTCTCGATGCGTCGCTGGGGCTGCAGGACGATGGCTATCACCTGTCCGAGGCGCAGGTGCAGGGCATCCTGGAGATGCGGCTGCAGCGCCTGACCGCGCTGGAGCAGGACAAGATCGTCGAGGAGTACGGCGAGATTCTCGACGCCATCGGCGAGTACCTGCACATCCTCGGGTCGGACGAGCGCCTGCTGGAGGTCATCCGCGAGGAGCTGCTCGAAGTGCGCGAGCAGTACGGCGATGCCCGCCGCACCGAGATCTCGGCCGACGCCGTGTTCATCAATCGCGAGGACCTGGTGGTCCCGCAGGACATGGTGGTCACGCTCTCGCACGAGGGCTACGTCAAGAGCCAGCCGCTGACCGAGTATCAGTCGCAGCGACGCGGCGGTCGCGGCCGCATGGCCGCCGGCACCAAGAACGACGACTTCATCGACCGCCTCTGGGTGGCGCACAGCCACGACACGCTGCTGTGCTTCTCGTCGGCCGGCAAGGTCTATCGGCTGCGCGTCTTCGAGCTGCCCGCCGGCTCGCGCGGCGCGCGCGGCAAGCCCTTCGTCAACCTGCTGCCGCTGGAGTCGGACGAGCGCATCTCGGCGGTGCTGGCGATCCAGAGCTTCGAGCAGGGTGGCTCGGTGTTCATGGCCACGCGCCGCGGCACCGTCAAGAAGACGCCGCTGGCGGCCTTCGCCAACATCCGCAGCAGCGGCATCATCGCGGTCGACCTGCGCGCCGACGACGCGCTGGTGGGCGTGACGCTGACCGGCGGCGAAGACGACATCCTCCTGATCTCCAGCGCCGGGCGCGCCATCCGCTTCAGCGAAGCGGATGTGCGCAGCATGGGGCGCGGGGCCACCGGCGTGCGCGGCATGCGGCTGGTGGGCAACGGCAGTGCCGACAACGGCGACGAGGGCGGAGAAGGCGAGACCGCCGACGATGTCCGCGTCATCGCGCTGCTCAAGACGGACGGCGGTGACGTGCTCACCGTCTCCGAGTACGGCTTCGGCAAGCGCACTGCCGTCGCCGAGTTCCCGCTGCGCGGTCGCGGCGGGCAGGGCGTCATCGCCCAGCGACTCACCGACAAGAGCGGCGAGCTGATCGGAGCCATCGAGGTCGACAACGAGCACGAGGTCATGCTCGTGTCGCACGACGGTAACCTGATCCGCGTGGCCGCCGGCGAGATCCGGACGCTCGGCCGCAACACCCAGGGTGTGCGCATCGTCCGGCCGACCGCCGGCGATCGTCTGGTCGGTGTCGATCGCATCGCCCCCGAGGACGGCGACAACGGCGGCGACGCCGATGGTGCCGACGGGGAAGCCGCACCGGATGCGCCCGCCGGTGCCGATCCATCCATTTCCGAATAGGACAGAACAACGATGTCACGTGTATTCAACTTCAGCGCCGGCCCGGCCACGCTTCCCGAGGCCGTGCTCGAGCAGGTCCGCGACGAGCTGCTCGACTGGCGCGGGACCGGCATGTCGGTCATGGAGATGTCGCATCGCGACAAGCCCTTCATGTCGATCGCCACCGAGGCCGAGGCCGACCTGCGCAAGCTGCTCGGCGTGCCCGACAACTACAAGGTGCTGTTCCTCCAGGGCGGCGCCACCGGCCAGTTCGCCTTCGTGCCGATGAACCTGATGCCGGAGGGCGGCAGCGCCGACTATCTGGTGACCGGTTCCTGGGGCAAGAAGGCCATCAAGGAAGCCGGCAAGTACGGCACCGCCAACACCGCGGTGCGCCCGGCGGACGACAAGTTCGACCACATCCCGGCGCGCTCGGAGTGGAAGCTGGACCCGAACGCGGCCTATGTGCACTACACGCCCAACGAGACCATCGAGGGCGTCGAGTTCCATCAGCCGCCCGAAGTCGGCGGCGTGCCGCTGGTCGGTGACTTCTCGTCCAACTTCCTGTCGCGCCCGGTCGATGTCGCGGCCCACGGCGTGATGTACGCCGGCGCGCAGAAGAACGCCGGCCCGGCCGGCCTGACCATGGTCATCGTGCGCGACGACCTCATCGGCAAGGCGCGTCCGACCACGCCGTCGATCTTCGACTACAAGGCGGTCGCCGACGGCGAGTCGATGCTGAACACGCCGCCGTGCTTCGCCTGGTACGTCAGCGGCCTGGTCTTCAAGTGGCTGCTCGATCAGGGCGGTCTCGAGGGCATGGCCGAGCGCAACGCGCGCAAGGCCGGACTGCTCTACGACTACATCGACAGCGAGCCCTTCTACGACAATCCGGTGGCGCCGGCCGACCGTTCCCACATGAACGTGACGTTCCGGCTCGCCAAGCCCGACCTGGACGCCACCTTCCTGGAAGGGGCCAAGGCGGCCGGCATGCCGGGGCTGAAGGGCCATCGCTCGGTCGGCGGGATGCGTGCCAGCATCTACAACGCGATGCCCGAGGCCGGCGTGCAGGCGCTGGTCGACTACATGAAGGAATTCGTCCGCACCAACGGGTAGCGCGCCCCCGCGCGCACCCCACGCGGCGCTGCTGCGCCGCCAACCCCATTCGCATCCAAGAGGTCATCCCAACCCCATGTACCGAATCCAAACGCTGAACAACATCTCGCCGCGCGGTCTCGAGCATCTTCCGCGCGAGTCCTACGAGGTGGCCAGCGAACTGAGCAATCCCGACGCCATTCTGGTGCGCTCGTACAAGATGCACGACATGGAGATCCCGAAGTCCGTGCGCGCCATCGGGCGCGCCGGCGCGGGCACCAACAACATCCCGGTCGAGGCGATGAGCGAGCGTGGCGTGCCGGTCTTCAATGCCCCGGGCGCCAACGCCAACGCGGTGAAGGAGCTGGTCGTCGCCGGCATGCTCATGGCCGCGCGCAACATCCCGCAAGCGATCCGCTTCGTCGACAGCATCAATGCCGACGACGCCAAGGCCGTCGAGGACGGCAAGAAGAAGTTCGCCGGCTTCGAGCTGCCCGACCGCAAGCTGGGTGTGATCGGCCTGGGAGCCATCGGTGTGCGCGTCGCCAACGCGGCCTATGACCTGGGCATGCAGGTCACCGGCTTCGACCCGAAGATGACGGTGGACAACGCCTGGCTGCTGTCCTCGGGCGTGCAGCAGTCCACCTCGGTGGACGAGCTCTGTGCCAACTCGCAGTTCCTGACCGTGCACGTGCCGCTGATCGAGGCTACCAAGAACCTCATCAACGCCGACCGCATCAAGTCGATGCCGAAGGGCGCGGTCATCGTCAACTTCGCGCGCGGCGGCATCGTCGACGAGGACGCCGTGCTGGCCGCGCTCGACGAGGGCCATCTGCAGGGCTACGTCTGCGATTTCCCCTCCGAGAAGCTCAAGGGCAACGACAAGGTGATCGCGCTGCCGCATCTCGGCGCCTCCACCGGCGAGGCCGAGGAGAACTGCGCGATCATGGTGGCACGCCAGGTGCGCGACTTCCTCGAGAACGGCAATGTCACCAACTCGGTGAATTTCCCCGAAGCGGTGCTGCCGCGCGTCGAGGACGAGCCGCGGCTGTGCATCGCCAACGCCAACGTGCCGAACATGGTGGGTCAGATCACCACGGCACTGGCCAAGCACGACCTGAACATCGCCGACATGCTCAACAAGTCTCGCGGCAACGTTGCCTACACCATGGTCGATGTCGACTCGGACATTCCCGACACGGTCGCGGAAGAGCTGGGCGCGATCGAGGGAGTGCTGTCCGTGCGAGTGCTCCCCGCCTGATGGCCGCCGGGGATCGGCTCGACGGCGCGCGCGCGCGCATCGATGCGCTGGATGCGGAGATCCAGGAGCGCATCGTCGAGCGCGCGCGCGTTGCGCAGGAAGTGCGCGACATCAAGCGCGCCGAGGGCGATCTCTCCGACCACTACCGGCCGGCGCGCGAGGCGCAGGTCCTGAAGGCGGCTGCCGAGCGCAACAGGGCGCTCGGCAGTCCGCTCTCGGACGCGGCGATGTCGAGCATCATGCGCGAGATCATGTCCGCGTGCCTGGCGCTGGAGACGCCGCTGTCCGTCTCCTATCTCGGGCCCGAGGGTACCTACACGCAGTCGGCGGTGTACAAGCATTTCGGCCATCAGGTCAGCACGCGCGTGGCCGCTGCCATCGACGACATCTTCCGGGATGTCGAGTCGGGCGCGGCCTCCTACGGCGTGGTGCCGGTGGAGAATTCGACCGAGGGTGTCGTCACCAGCACGCTGGACCTGCTGCTGTCGACGCCGTTGTCGATCTGCGGCGAGGTGTTGCTGCCGGTGCATCACCACCTGCTGTCGGGCTTCGATGCCATCGAGCGGATCGATGTGGTCTACGCCCATCCCCAGTCCTTCGCGCAGTGCCGGCGCTGGCTGGACAACCAGCTGCCCAACACGCCGCGCGAGCCGATGCCGAGCAACGGCGCCGCGGCGCGTCGCGTGTCCGAGACCGGCCGCGGTGCCGCCATAGCCAGTGCCGCCGCCGGCGTGCTCTACAAGCTCAACGCGCTGGCGGCGAACATCGAGGACGATCCCAACAACACCACGCGCTTCCTGGTGATCGGACGCCAGCAGCCCGAACCCACCGGCGCCGACCGTACCTCGCTGGTGTGCTCGGCTCCGCAGGGCGGGGAGCCGGGAGCGCTGTTCTCGCTGCTCGAGCCCTTCGCCAAGGCCGGCGTCAACCTCAGCAAGATCGAGTCGCGCCCGAGCCGCCGCGCCGCGTGGGACTACAATTTCTACCTCGATCTCGACGGTCACCAGGCGGATCCGACGGTGGCGCAGGTGATCGATGACGTGCGTTCGCGCGCGGCCTTCTTCAAGATCCTGGGCTCGTACCCGCGCGCGACCGACCACGCCGGCTGACCGCCGGCCCGGCGGTGCGGCAGGTCCGGTCGCGGTGCTGCATCGCCGACGCGGCGCGCAGCGCAGACAACATCCTGCCGTCGGCGCGGCCGGGCCCGTTTCCTTCAACCCGCATAATCTGCGGTCCGCAATGACCCGAACGAAGCAACGCGATGGCTGACCCCGCTTTCTGGCAACGCGTCCCGGAAGGGATCCGCGCGATGGCGCCCTACCAGCCCGGCATGCCCATCGACGAGCTGCGCCGGCGCATGGGCGTGACCGATGTCGTCAAGCTCGCCTCCAACGAGAATCCGCTCGGCTGCAGCCCGGCGGTGCGCGCCGTGCTGGGGCGCGATCACGCCCTGGCGCGCTACCCGGATGGCGGCGGCTTCGCGCTCAAGGCGAGGTTGGCCGCGTTCCACGACGTCGCGCCCGAGCAGATCACGCTGGGCAACGGATCCAACGACCTGCTCGAATTCGTCGCCCGCATCTTCCTCGGGCCGGGCAGGGCGGCGATGTACTCGGCGCACGCCTTCGCGGTGTATCCGCTGGCCGCGGCGGCGCAGAATGCGCCCAGCGTGGTGGTGCCGGCCCGTCCGGTGGACGCGGAGGATGCCTACGGCCACGACCTGACCGGATTCGCGCGCGCGCTCAGCGACGATGTGGCGGCGATCTTCATCGCCAATCCCAACAATCCGACCGGAACCTGCCTGCCTGCCGGTGCGGTGGCGGAGTTCCTCGGCGAAGTGCCCGAGTCGACCGTGGTCGTGCTCGACGAGGCGTACTGGGACTATCAGGACCCGGCCACGCGGCCCGATATCGCGGCGCTGCTGGCGCGTCATCCCAATCTGCTGGTCACGCGCACCTTCTCCAAGATCTACGGCATGGCGGCGCTGCGCCTGGGCTACGGCCTGTCGCACCCGGCGCTGGCCGATCTGCTCAACCGCGTGCGACAGCCGTTCAACAACAACTCGCTGGCGCTGGCGGCCGGCGAGGCCGCCATCGACGACCAGGGCTTCGTGGCCGAGTCGGTGGCGCTGAACCGCACGGAACGGGCCCGGCTGGAGCGCGCGCTGCGCGATCGCGGGCTCGGCGTGCTGCCGTCGCACGCCAACTTCGTGGCGGTGGATTTCGGGCGTGACGCCGCGCCGATGCACCAGGGGCTGCTTGAGCAGGGCGTCATCGTGCGCCCCATGGGCAGCTACCAGATGCCGCACTTCCTGCGGGTCACGGTGGGCACCGAGGCCGAGAACACGCGCTTCCTGACCGCCCTGGACACGGTGCTCGCCGCCGGCTCCGCCGACGCCGCGTCATGAGCATGCCCCGGCGTGTCGCCGTGGTCGGCCTCGGGCTGATCGGCGGCTCCGTGGCGCGGTCGCTGCGCGATCGCACCGGCGCCCCGCACATCGTCGGTTTCGATGCCGACCCCGAGGCGATGCGGTACGCCCTCGAGGCCGGCTGGATCGACAGCGTCGCCGCCTCGGTGGCGGAGGCCGCACGCGGCGCCGGCGTGCTGATGGTGGCGACGCCGGTGCGCGGCATTGCGCCGCTGGTCCGCATCGCGCTCGAGGCCGATCCGGACGTGGTGGTCACCGACGCCGGGAGCGTCAAGCAGGCGGTGATGGAGGGGCTGGCAGGCGTCGGCGGTGCGGTCGCGCGCTTCGTTCCGGGGCATCCCGTGGCGGGCAGCGAGCGCTTCGGCGTCACTGCCGCCGAGGCCGCGCTCTTCCGGGGCCGGCGTGTCATCCTGACGCCCACCGACGCTACCGATGCGTCCGCCGTGGCCCGGGTGCGCGCGCTCTGGGAGGCGACCGGAGCGCTCGTCGAGTGCATGACCCCGGCGCACCACGACGAGGTGCTGGCCGCGACCAGCCATCTTCCGCACGTGCTGGCCTTCGCGCTGGTCGACTGTCTGGCCGGCATGGAGGATCGCCGCGAGCTCTTCGCCTACGCCGCCGGCGGCTTCCGCGATTTCACCCGCATCGCGTCCAGCAGCCCCGAGATGTGGCGCGACATCCTGCTCGAGAACCGCCGTGCGCTCGACGACACGCTGGCAGCCTTCGAGCGTACGCTCGGCGCGCTCAGGACATCGCTCCGCGAAGGCGACGAGCCGGCGGTGCTCGAGACCTTGACGCGCGCGCGTGCCGCCCGTCAGCGTTTCCTGTCGCTGATGGAAGCACCCCTTCCGGATCCGGATACCGGAGATTGACGATATGGACTACCTCTGCCAACCGGCTCGCGATATCCGCGGCAGCCTGCGTGTTCCCGGCGACAAGTCGATATCGCATCGTGCGGTGATGTTCGCGGCGATCGCCGACGGCAGCAGCCGGGTCACCGGCTTCCTCCCCGGCGAGGACTGTCTGGCCACCCTGCGCGCCTTCGCCGCCATGGGCGTGCCGGTGGAGCGGCTGGGCGATACCGAGCTGCGCATCGACGGCGTCGGCATGCACGGGCTGCGTGCACCGGCGCAGCCGCTCGACCTGGGCAATTCCGGAACCTCCATGCGGTTGCTGGCCGGACTGCTGGCGCCGCAGGCATTCGAGGTCACGCTCACCGGCGATGCATCGCTGACGCGGCGACCGATGCGGCGCGTCACCGAGCCGCTGACGCGCATGGGCGCGGACATCGGCACCAGCGCGGACGGCACCGCGCCGCTGCAGCTGCACGCACCGAAGGCGCCGCTGCGCGCCATCGACTACCGGTCGCCGGTGGCCAGCGCACAGGTCAAGTCCGCGGTGCTGCTCGCCGGGCTGTACGCCGAGGGCCGCACCAGCGTCCACGAGCCGCATACCTCGCGCGACCACAGCGAGCGCATGCTGCGCGCCTTCGGCGTCGAAGTGGAGTCCGGAGACGGCTTCGCGGCGCTGGAGGGCGGCCAGACGCTGCGCGCCGCCGACGTGGAGGTGCCGGCCGACATCTCGTCGGCGGCCTTCTTCCTGGTGGCGGCCGCCATCACGCCCGGCGCCGAGCTGACGCTGGAAGCGGTGGGCCTCAATCCGACGCGCACCGGCGTCATCGACATCCTGCGCAGCATGGGCGCGGACCTGACGGTGCACGACGAGCGCACCCTGGGCGGCGAGCCGGTGGGGGACATCACCGTGCGCGGCGGCCGTCTGCATGCCGCCGAGATAGCGGGTGAGGTGGTGTCGCGCGCCATCGACGAGTTCCCGGCGATCTTCGTGGCCGCCGCCTGCGCCACCGGCGAGACCGTGATCCGCGATGCCGCCGAGCTCCGCGTCAAGGAATCCGACCGCATCCGCACCATGATGGACGGTCTCCGGGCACTGGGTGTATCGGCGATCGCGGAGCCGGATGGCGCGCGCATCCTGGGCGGCCGCATCCACGGCGGCGTGGTCGACGCCTGCGGCGATCACCGTGTGGCCATGAGCCTGGCGATGGCAAGCCTGCGCGCCGAACAGCCCATCCGCATCCGCGACTGCGCCAATGTGCAGACCTCGTTCCCGGGCTTCCGCGAAGCCGCCTGCGGGGTCGGGCTCGACCTGCGCGTGCTGCAGGCCGGCGGGCCCGACGCGTGAGGGCGGTCGTGCCGCACTGCACGATCGACGGGCCGTCCGGTGTCGGCAAGGGTACCGCGGCCAAGTGGCTGGCCCGCGAGCTCGGCTGGCATCTGCTGGATTCCGGCGCCATGTACCGGGTTGCGGGCATTGCCGCCATCGACGCCGGTGTGCCGGTCGAGGCGCCTGCCGAGGTCGCCGGGCTGGTGCGCACGATGGACGTGCGCTTCGACGGCGGCATCGACGATGACCGCATCGTCCTCGAGGGGCGGGAGATCAGCGGACGCGTGCGCGACGAGGCGGCGGGCATGCTGGCCTCCCGGATCGCGGTGTTCCCGGAGGTGCGCGAGGCGCTGCTCGACGCCCAGCGCGCCTTCCTGCGCCCGCCCGGTCTGGTCGCGGACGGCCGCGACATGGGCAGCGTGGTCTTTCCCGAAGCGCCGCTCAAGGTGTTCCTGGACGCCAGCGCCGAGGAGCGCGCGCACCGCCGCTGCCGGCAATTGTGGGAGGCCGGGAAGCAGGCTACAATGGCGGATGTTTTAGCCGATATCCGTTCGCGCGACGCGCGCGATCGGGGACGTGCGGTGGCGCCGCTGGCGCCGGCGCCCGATGCCGTGGAGATCGATACCACGGATCTGGACGTCGCCAGCGTATGCCGGCGCATTCTCGGCTTGGTACGGGAACGCGGCCTCGCCTGAGGTCCGTTCGAACGATGCCGCACGGATGCGGCGTCCACTTTTCACATCCTGACCGGGACGGATGCCGGACAGTCTATCGAGTTGATCATCATCTATGAGCGAAAGTTTCGCCGAACTGTTTGAAAAGAGCCTCGCTGAGGGGCAGTCCATGCAGCCGGGTGCGCTGGTGCGCGCGACGGTGCTGGAGATCAAGTCCGACGTCGTCATCGTCGACGCGGGCCTGAAGTCGGAAGGGGTCATCGCCCTGGACGAGTTCAAGAACGAGATGGGTGAGCTCGGCATCCACGCCGGGGACGAAGTGGAAGTCGCACTGGAGACCGTCGAGGACGGCTTCGGCGAGACCCGCTTCTCCAAGGAGAAGGCCGAGCGCATCAAGACCTGGGACCGCCTCACCAAGGCGTTCGAGAACGGCGAGATCGTCAACGGACAGATCACCGGAAAGGTCAAGGGCGGCTTCACCGTCGACATCGGCGCCGTACGGGCCTTCCTCCCCGGATCGCTGGTCGACGTGCGTCCGGTGCGCGATACCGCGTACCTCGAGGGCAAGCCGCTCGAGTTCAAGGTCATCAAGCTGGACCAGCAGCGCAACAACATCGTGGTGTCGCGCCGCGAAGTGCTCGAGGCCGAGTACAGCGCCGAGCGCGAGCAGCTGCTGGAGACGCTGCAGGAAGGCGTCGTTCTCAACGGCGTCGTCAAGAATCTGGTCGACTACGGTGCCTTCGTCGATCTCGGCGGCATCGACGGCCTGCTGCACATCACCGACATGTCCTGGAAGCGCATCAAGGATCCGTCGGAGGTCGTCGCGGTCGGTGACGAGATCGAGGTCAAGGTCCTCAAGTACGACCGCGAGCGTCGCCGCGTGAGCCTCGGCCTGAAGCAGCTCGGCGAGGACCCGTGGGTCGACATCGCCCGCCGCTACCCCGAGAAGACGCGCCTGTTCGGCAAGGTCACCAACATCACCGACTACGGTTCCTTCGTGGAGATCGAGTCCGGTGTCGAGGGCCTGGTCCACGTGTCCGAGATGGACTGGACCAACAAGAACGTCAACCCGAACAAGGTCGTCACCATCGGCGACGAGGTCGAGGTCATGATCCTCGACATCGACGAGGAGCGCCGCCGCATCTCCCTCGGCATGAAGCAGTGCGTGCCGAACCCGTGGGAGGAGTTCGCGCAGAACTTCCAGAAGGGCGACAAGGTCCGCGGCACCATCAAGTCGATCACCGACTTCGGCGTGTTCATCGGCATCGACGGCGGCATCGACGGTCTGGTGCACCTCTCCGACCTGTCCTGGAACGAGACCGGCGAGGAAGCGGTGCGCCGCTACTCCAAGGGCCAGGAAGTCGAGGCCACCGTGCTGGCGATCGACGCCGAGCGCGAGCGCATCTCGCTGGGCATCAAGCAGCTCACCGCCGATCCGGTCGCGCAGTTCATGGCCGACAACAAGCGCGGCGAGCAGGTCACCGGCACCGTCCGTGAGGTCGAGGCGCGTGGCGCCATCATCGAGCTCGCGGAAGGCGTCGACGGCTACATCAAGGCCAACGACCTGGCGCGCGAGCGTGTCGAGGACGCCACCAAGGTGCTGGCGGTGGGCGACGAGCTCACCTCGACCTTCATCGGCATCGACCGCAAGTCGCGCGTGGTCCAGCTGTCGGTACGCGCCAAGGAGATCCAGGAAGAGGAGGAGGCCGTTGCCGAGTACAGCAACAGCCGCAACGCGACCACCGGTCGTACCTCGCTGGGCGATCTCCTCAAGGAGCACATCGGCGACTGATCGCCCGGAAACGGGTCGACTTCACATCAGGTCGACCCGCTATCCGGTTGAAAAGCAACCGATCGGAAAGGGGCGCGCTTGCGCCCCTTTCTTGTGTAACCTATCGTGAAAGCGTTCCCGCTGGCCGCGGCGCGCATCCCGCTCGGGCGGGCTCGAGCCCTTTGCAGGGCCTTCCCGTCCGCCCCACCCGGAAACCTATCGGGCGCCTGATCATGACCAAATCCGAACTGATCGACCGCCTCGCGGAGCGTGCCGCACCGTTGCAGGTGCCGCATGCCGACGTGGAGATGGCCGTGAAGCTCATCCTCGATGGCATCAGCCGCGAGCTCGCCGCCGACCGGCGGGTCGAGATCCGCGGCTTCGGCAGTTTCTCGGTGCACCACCGCGACGCGCGGACCGGGCGCAACCCGCGTACCGGCGTGACGGTGGACATTCCGCCCAAGCGCGTGCCGCACTTCAAGCCCGGCAAGGCGCTGCGCGAGCGCGTGGATGCGGCATCCGACGAGGCATCGAATGCATAGATTCCGTCAGGCGTTGCTGGTGCTGGTGGTCGTGCTGGTGCTGGTCGGCGGGCTCTCGCTCGGTCTGTTCAACAGCCAGCCGGTGACCTTCGACTATCTCGCCGGACGGGTCGAGCTGCCGCTCATCGCGTTGATGGTGCTCTCGGCGCTGTTTGCGGTGCTGCTCTGCGCGCTCGTGACGGTCTATCCCTTCCTGCGCCACAAGCGGCGCGCAGCGCGACTGCAGCGCGAGGTGGAGCGACTCCGGCAACAGGAGTCGGTAGCAACCAGGCTGCCCGCCACGCGCGGCTGAACGATGTTCGGCAGCCTGGGCATGGCGGTCCTGCTGTTGCCGCTGGGCCTGGCACTGGGCTGGCAGCTGCATCGGCTGTCGCGCGAGACCCCGGAGGAAAGCAGCGGCACGCCGGTATCGCCGGATTATCTCGAGGGACTCCAGCTGCTCGCCAGCGGTGACCCGGATCGCGCCATCGCCGCACTCACGCGCGCGGTCGCGGTGGATCAGGACACCATCGAGCTGCATCTCACCCTCGGACGCCTGTTCCGCAAGCGCGGCGAGGTCGATCGCGCCATGCGCATTCATCAGCATCTGCTGGCGCGCGAGGGCATTCCGGCCGCGCAGGTCAACCAGGTGCGGCTCGAGCTGGCGCGCGACTACCACGAGGCGGGGCTGCTCGATCGCGCGGAAGGGCTGTACCGCGAGCTGATCGACGACGGCATGTTCCTCGAGGATGCGCTGCGCGCGCTGCTCGCCATTCTCGAGCAGACCCGGGACTGGGCCGCCGCCGAATCGGTCGCCCAGCGCCTCCAGTCGGTACTGGGCCAGTCGCACGCGCTGCAGATCGCGCACTACTGCTGCGAGCAGGCCGATGCGGCGCTGGCGGCCGGCGATCGCGACCGGGCGCTGGCGCTGGCGGAGCGTGCTCTCGACGTGGATGGCGGCTGTGTCCGGGCGAGCCTTCTGCTCGGCGAGCTCCAGGAGAAGGCGGGCCAGTACCGTGCCGCGCTGCGGGCCTACGAGCGCGTGCCCGAACAGGATCTCGACTTCTTCGCGATGGTGCTGCCGCGGCTGCGGCGCGTGCACGCCGAACTGGGCAGGGACGGCGGCTATCGCCGCTACCTGGTGGCGGCCGAGAAGCACTACGACAGCGTGCAGCCGGTGCTGGCACGCCTGCGACTCGATGCCGAGGGCGGCGGCGACGTGGTCGAAGAGCTGGTGGCGCTGTGTCGTCGCCAGCCGACGTGGACCGGGCTGCGCATGCTTGCCGAGATGCGCGCCGGGCACGATGATCTGGCCCAGGTGCTGCACGAAGGCATGGAGACGGCGCTGCAGTCGGCGCCGCAGAATCGCTGCGAGAACTGCGGTCTGACCCCGCGGATGCTGTTCTGGCAGTGTCCGAGCTGCAAGCAGTGGGCTACGATTCGTCCCAGAAGCGATCGACTGCAGAACAACTAGAGGCGCGCGCAGCGCGTCCGATCACGGAAGTCCCGGGCAGGAGACTCATGGCGGCATCGCAGGCCTCATCGCGTACAGCCCTGGTAACCGGCGCCACCGGTTTCCTCGGCAGTCACGTTGCCCGCGCGCTGGCCGACGCCGGCTGGCGCGTGCTGGCGCTGCAGCGCGGGGAGGCCGATACCGCGCTGCTCGAAGGCACCCCGGTGACGGCGGTCGAGGCCGACGTGCTGGACCATGCCGGGCTCGACGCGGCCGTGCCGCAGACCGTGGACCTGATCGTGCACTGCGCCAGTCACGTCAGCCTCTGGCGCCGTAACGGGCCCGAGCAGCTGCGCGTCAACGTGCGCGGCACGCGCAACATCGTGCGCCTGGCGCTGGCCCGGCGCGCCCGACTGATCCACGTGTCCTGCGCGGTGGCCTATGGCCAGCACAGCGGCGTCATCGCGCCGGACACGCCGCGCCTGGGCCGCAACTCGTCGATCACCTTCGTGCGCAGCAAGGCCATGGCCGAGACCGAGGTCGAGCGCGGCATGCGCGCCGGACTCGATGCGGTGATCCTCAATCCGGCCTTCCTGCTCGGGCCGCGCGACCGCAACGGCTGGTCGCGCATGGTGCGCCTGGTGGCGCAGCGCCGCCTGCCGGGGGTGCCGGGCGGCGGCGGATCGTTCTGCTCGGTGACGGACGTCGCGGCAGCCGTGCCACGCGCCGCCGAGACGCTGAACCGGGGCACCCGCCTGCTGATCGGGGGCGTCAACGTGAGCTATGCCGGGCTCGCACGCGAGATCGGTACCCAGCTCGGCCATCGTCGTTTCCTGCGGCCGGTGCGCTCCGGCATCCTGCAGGCCTACGCACGGCTGGAGGAGGGGGTGGCGCCGCTGCTGGGCCGCGACCCCGATGTCACCACCGAGGCCGTCTCGCTGCTCACCGGCAACGTCTACTGCGATGCCCGCCAGGCGCGCGAGCAGCTGGGCATGGCGGAGGTCTCGCTCGAGCGCATGGTCGCGGACTGCATCGCCTGGATGCGCGAGGCCGGGCGGCTCTAGCCGGCAGCCGATCGCGCGCCCGCGCGGAGCGTCGGGCTACTCCTCCGACTGGGTATCGTCGCGCGGGCCGCGCTGGCGCTCCGGGCGCCAGTTCTCCGGCAGCGTGTCGCGGACCTCGCGCCGGAAGCTGCGCAGCCGGGCGCGTTCCTTCTCGGTCAGGGACGCCTGGCGCAGGCCGGCGTCGATCTGGCCGATGGCGGTGGCGGAGTCGCCGCGTCGCCAGGAATAGGCGGCGCTCTGATAGGCCAGCTCGGCACGGTCGCCGCTCTCGCGCGCGGCGCGCGCCAGGATCTGGTGGGCGAGCGGGAACTCGGCCACGTGCCGGAACTCGTCGAGCAGGAACTGGCGGGCGCGGTCGGCCTGCCCGTCATCCATCAGCGTCTCGGCGTAGGCGAACAGCGCCGGGGCATAGCGCGGATGATGCTCGAGCGCGCCCTCCAGCCGCGCCAGCGCTTCGTCGGTGCGCCGCATGCGGCGGAGGTTGTGGGCCTCCAGCAGCTGCAGGTTGGACTGCCGCGGGTGGGCCTCGAGCAGAGGCGCCAGGCGCTCGCGGGAGCCGGCGTAGTTGCCGAGCTCGTGCAGGGCCAGCGCGGCACCGTACTGCTCGGCCGCGTCATCGTTGCCGCTGCTGATCCGGCGGCTGAAGTAGTCCAGCGCCTGCGACGGACGCTCGGCGCTGAGCACGCGCGCCCGCGACCGCATGAGGCCGAACAGCAGCGGCCGCTCGGCCTCGTCATTGCCCGAATGGCCGGCGGCGCGGGCGCGCGCCTCCGAGATGCGGGTGGTGTTCACCGGGTGGGTGCGCAGGATCTCCGGCATCTGCGAGCCGTAGAGGCGCGACTGCTGCTCCAGCCGCTGGAAGAAGCTGACCATGCCGTCCGGATCGAAGCCGGCATCGATCAGGTTGCCGATGCCGATGCGGTCGGCCTCGAGCTCGTGATTGCGCGTGAAGTTGATCTGCCGCTGCAGCGTCGCCGCCTGGCCGAGCGAGAGCGCGCCGAGCACCACGTCCGGCGCCGCCGAGCCCGCGATGATCGCGGCCAGCACCGCCGCCCAGGTGGCGATGTCGGCGGCGCGCGTGCCCGATATGGTGCGCGCGATGTGACGCTGCGTGACGTGCGCGAGCTCGTGGGCCATGACGCCGGCGAGCTCGCTCTCGGTCTCGGCGGCCATCAGGAGGCCGGCGTTGAAGCCCATGAAGCCGCCGGGCAGGGCGAAGGCGTTGATGCGCGGGTCCCGCACCACGAAGAACTCGAGGTGCTCGGGGGTGTTCGGCGTGTGCGAGGCGATGTGCCAACCGAGTTGCGCGACGTAGTCCTCCAGCTCGGGGTCCTCGATGGCGTAGCCGGCGGCGTGGATCTGCGCGGTTACGCGCGACCCGATCTCGAACTCCTCGCGCGGCGACATCACCACATCGGCCGGCTCGCCCAGCTGCGGCAGCACGATCTCCTTGCCGCCGGTTTGCGCGGACGAGGCGACGGGGGAGGCGACGAGGCCGAGGGCGACGGCACCCGCGATCACGCTGCGGCTTCGTGGATTCCGGCTAGGAGCGGGCAATGTCATGTCCGCTTGGACGCCCGGCCGCCGCCGATGGTTCGGCACCGCCCAGCGTGCCGATGGCCTGACCCATGCGCAGCGGCGCACCTGGCCCGAGGCCGCCCGACCACTCCAGCAGGCCGGGGGTTGCCAGCAGGATGACAGTGGAACCCATGTTGAATCGTCCGATCTCCTCGCCGACAGCGTAGCGCCCCCGGGCGGGGATTGCCGGCGATGGTCGACGGCGGTGCGGCGGCGTGACGCGACCGGCCCAGACGGTGTCCACGGACCCCACCAGCAGCGCGCCCACCATGACCACCGCGAGCCTGCCGCCGGCGCAGTCGAACAGCGCCACGACCCGCTCGTTGCGCGCGAACAGGCGGGGACGCGCGGAAACCGTGACCGGGTTGACGCTGAACAGGCGTCCCGGGATGTGGCGCCAGGCGGTCAGCGACAGCGGCGCCGGCGCGTGGATGCGGTGGTAGTTCCACGGCGCCAGGTAAATGGTGCAGAAGCGCCCGTCGCGGAAGTCCCCGGCATCCTCGCCGATCAGGCCCGCGGCGTCATAGTGACTGCCCTTGGCCTGGATGAGCGTGGTGCCGTCGATGGCGCCGAGCTCGCTCATGGTCCCGTCCACCGGACTCGCCACGGTGTGCGCATCCTCCGGCAGCGGGCGCGCCCCGGGAGCGAGCGCGCGGGTGAAGAAGGCATTGAAGTGGGGGTACGCGGTTGCGTCGGGTTCGGCGGCCTCGCGCATGTCGACGCCGAAGCGCGTCACGAAGATCCGGATCAGCGCGTTCTTGACCGGCCTGGCGCGCACGTGGGCGAGGGCGTGCACGACCCGCGACAGCAGTCGCGTCGGCAGCAGCGCCTGGAGCAGGACGAGGAGGCGTGCCGCCGCACCCGGTTGCGCGGCGCTCACGACTGGCTGGCGCCGGCGGTGCGCAGGTCGGCCGCGATGCGTTCGGGGGCGAAGGGCGGCTGCAGGAAGCCCGCCACGCGACCCTGCGGGTCCACCAGCACGATGGCCGCGGTGTGATCCACCGTGTAGCCGTCCTCGCCGGTGGGGGTGTACTGGTAGGCGATCGACAGATCCCTGGCCAGCTGGCCGATGCCGTCCTTGTCGCCGGTCAGCCCGACGAAGTCCTGCGAGAAGTAGCCGACGTACTGCGCCAGCGCCTCGGGCGTGTCGCGCTGGGGGTCGACGGTGAGAAAGACGATCTCCCAGTCGCTGCCGGTCTCCGCGAGCTGCTCGGCGGCGGTGCGCAGCACGCCGAGGGTCGTCGGGCAGATGTCGGGGCAGTTGGTGAAGCCCGGAAAGATCGCGGTCCACTGTCCC
This sequence comes from Algiphilus sp., assembly GCF_023145115.1. Lineage (NCBI taxonomy): Bacteria > Pseudomonadati > Pseudomonadota > Gammaproteobacteria > Nevskiales > Algiphilaceae > Algiphilus > Algiphilus sp. The sequence goes on along the minus strand of NZ_JAGLEJ010000022.1, from coordinate 59,767 downwards.
TGCAGATCGGCGCGCGTGAAGGTCTCGCCGGCCTGGTCCACGAGCTGGAATTCGCGGATCGGCCGCGGTTCATCGAGCAGCACGCCGCCCTGCAGCTCGCCCGTCGTGTCCGGCCGCAGCGTGGATACCGCCAGCAGGACGCCGAGCATGAGGGCGCCGATGGCGAAGAGCGGTACGAGGTAGCGGATCATGCGTGGGCGGGCGCTTCATTGCGGCAGTGCCGAGGGGTTCGCATACTATCAAGCCCACCACCCGCATTGCGCCGTGGCTCGAGCCGCGGCGCCGCTCCATGTCCGAAACCCCATCTCCGGTCGACGGCGACCCGGCCGACGTCCTGTGCACCCCCGCCGACTATGTCCGATGGGCCGCGAGCCGCTTCGAGGCCGCCGGCCTGAGCTACGGGCACGGACTCGACAACGCCCTCGACGAGGCCTTCTACCTTGTGCGCGGCGCGCTGCATCTGCCGCACGAGCTGCCGGAGGTCTATCTGCGCGCCCGCCTGATGCCGGCGGAGCGTCGGCGCCTGGTCGGGTTGATCGAGGCGCGCGTGACCACGCGCAAGCCCATCGCCTATCTGCTGGGCGAAGCATGGTTCTGCGGCATGCGCTTTCGCGTCGACGAGCGCGTGATCGTGCCGCGCAGCCCGCTGGCCGAGCTCATCATGGAAGGCTTCGAGCCGTGGGTGGCGCGGCCGCCGCGGCGCATCCTCGATCTGTGCGCGGGCAGCGGCTGCATCGCCATCGCCTGCGCCAAGGCCTTCCCGGATGCCGAGGTGCACGCGGTGGAGCTCGACGATGGCGCCGCCGAGCTGATGGACGCCAACATCGCGGACCACGGCCTCGGCGGGCGTGTCCATGCCCATCGCGGCGACCTCTTCGAGCCGCTTCGCACCGCCGGTGTGGAGGCCTTCGACCTGATCGTCACCAATCCGCCCTACGTGCCGGACGACGAATGGGCGGCGCTGCCGGCGGAGTATCATGCCGAGCCGCGCCTGGCGCTGGCGGCCGGGACCGACGGCATGGAAGTGGTCGATCGCCTGCTGCACGAGGCGCCCGGCTTCCTGGCGCCCGGCGGCACGCTGGTGGGCGAGGTTGGCGCCTCGGTGGCGCCCTTCATGGCGCGCTTTGCCGGCCTGCCGGCGCACTGGCCGGAGTTCGTGCACGGCGGCAGCGGCGTGTTCGTGATCGAGCGCGACGATTTGGTGGACTGGCTGCAGGGAGATCGGGATGTCGGGTAACACGCTGGGTCGGTTGTTCTGCGTGACCAGCTTCGGCGAGTCACACGGGCCGGCGATCGGCTGCGTGGTCGACGGCTGCCCGCCCGGACTGGCGCTCGACGCGTCCGACATCCAGCCGGCGCTCGACCGTCGCCGGCCGGGGCGCTCGAAGTTCGTCACCCAGCGCAAGGAAGCCGACAGCGTGCGCATCCTGTCCGGCGTCTTCGAGGGCGAAACCACCGGCACCCCGATCGCGCTGCTGATCGAGAACACCGACCAGCGCAGCTACGACTACGACAAGATCGCGCAGACCTTTCGGCCCAATCACGCCGACTACGCCTACATGCAGAAGTACGGCCGCCGCGATCATCGCGGCGGCGGGCGTTCCTCCGCGCGCGAGACGGCGGTGCGCGTGGCCGCCGGCGCGGTGGCGCAGAAGTATCTGCGCGAGCGCCTGGGCATCACCATCCGCGCCTGCCTGACGCGCATCGGCGAGATCGGCCTGGACGTCGCCGACTGGTCGGCAGTCGAGGACAACGCCTTCTTCTGCGCCGATCCGGCGCGCGTACCCGAGCTGGAGCGCTACGTCGAATCGCTGCGCAGCGAGGGCGATTCGGCCGGCGCCATGATCCAGGTCGAGGCCGCCAATGTCCCGCCCGGCCTGGGCGAGCCGGTCTACGACCGTCTCGATGCCGATCTGGCGCAGGCGCTGATGGGGATCAACGCGGTCAAGGGCGTCGAGATCGGCGACGGCATGGCGGCTGCCGGTATGCGCGGCACCGCGCATCGCGACGAGATGCGCGCCGACGGCTTCCTGTCCAACCATTCCGGCGGCGTCGCCGGGGGCATCAGCACCGGGCAGGACGTGGTGGCGTGCATCGCCATCAAGCCCACGTCGAGCATCACCACGCCGGGGCGCTCGGTGAACGAACACGGCGAGAATGTCGACATGCGCACCACCGGCCGCCACGACCCCTGCGTCGGCATCCGCGCCGTGCCCATCGCCGAGGCCATGGTCGCGCTGGTGCTCATGGACCACTGGATGCGCCACCGGGCGCAGTGCGGCGATGTCGAGCCCACCACGCCGCGCCTGCCGGGCCGCAGCCCCGACGGACCGGCCTGAGCGGGGGTGGCTGGAAACTGCTTTAGAACCACAGATTTCACGGATTCAGGGGATTCATGCTGGTGGCGCTGACTTCGTCAGCGCGCACCAGAACAAGAAGAATCCGTGTCAATCTGTGAAATCGGTGGTTCGCTTCTCGCTTGCTTCATTGTTCTTCAAGCGCCGTCGAGGGCGTGGAGGAGCGCGCGGGCGGCGTTCGAGAGGCGGCGTCCCGGGTGATGCACGGCGCCGAGGCTGCGCTGGATGCGGAGCCCGGGGAACTCCAGCGCGATCAGTTCGTCGTCGATCATGGTCGCGGGCAGGGCGCTCCAGCCGAGTCCCACCGCGGTCAGCATCTTGAGGGTCTCCAGGAAGTTGCTGGCGACCTGCGCCTGCAGCGGCACGCCGCGCGCGGCGAGCGCCTCGGCGACCAGCGCATGGGTGGCGGTGCCCGCCTCCGGCAGCAGGGCCGGGTAATCGCCCAGTCGCGCCTCGCTCGGCTGCGTCGCTTGGGCGAGCGGGTGATCGCGCGCCACGCAGATGCGCATGGGGTCGGGCCAGATCTCGCGCTGGACCAGGGGCTCCGGCGGCATCCGCGGCAGGGTGATGACCGCCAGCTCGATGTGCCCGCGCGCCACCGACTCGCAGGCGGCCTCCGATCCGAGGAAGGCGATGTCCAGGGCGACATCGGGATAGCGGTTCACGAAGCGCCGCAGCATCGGCGGCATGCGGTGCAGCGCCACGTGATGCGACAGCGCCAGTCCGAGGCGACCGGACACGTGCGCGGACAGGCTGTCCAGGGCGCGGCGGCCGTCCTCGATCTCGGCGAGCAGTCGACGGGCGTGCGGCAGGAAGGCGCGTCCGGCCTCGGTGGGTGCGATGCCGCGACCGACGCGGTCGAAGAGCTCGTGCCCGAACTGGGCTTCCAGCGTGGCGATGCGCTTGCTGATGGCGGGCTGCGTGAGATGCATCGCCGCGGCCGCGGCACGCACCGAGCCGTGCTCGCAGACCGCGACGAAGGCTTCGATGGCGGAGAGCTGCATGCCGGCATGGTATTCCGAAATGGAAAGCAGTGCTTGATAAAGATTCAATTGAGTTATTCGTGACGCGGGACTACGCTGCGCGCCCGGAACAATCGCGATCGGTGATCACCATGAGCGGGCAGACCCTCTACGAGAAGATCTGGAACCAGCACGTCGTGCAGCGCTTCGGCGACGGCGCGGCGCTGCTCTACATCGATCGCCAGCTGGTGCACGAAGTCACCTCGCCGCAGGCCTTCGAGGGCCTGCGCCTGGCCGGGCGCAAGCCCTGGCGCGTGGACGCCAACCTGGCCGTGCCCGACCACAACGTGCCCACGGTCAACCGCGCCGGCGGCATCGCCGACGCGATCTCGCGCGCCCAGCTCGAGGCGCTCGACGCCAACTGCGCCGAGTTCGGCATCACCAAGTTCGATCTGCTCGATGTCCGCCAGGGCATCGTGCACGTCATCGGCCCCGAGCAGGGCGCGACGCTCCCCGGCATGACGGTGGTCTGCGGCGACTCGCACACCTCAACGCACGGCGCCTTCGGTGCGCTGGCCTTCGGCATCGGCACCTCCGAGGTCGAGCACGTGCTGGCCACGCAGACGCTGGCGATGTGGCCGGCCAGGACCATGCGCGTCAACGTCAACGGCAAGGTCGGCAAGGGCGTCACCGCCAAGGACATCGTGCTCGCCGTCATCGGCCGCATCGGCACCGCCGGCGGCACCGGGCACGTCATCGAGTACGCCGGCGAAGCCATCCGCGATCTCTCCATGGAAGGCCGCATGACGGTCTGCAACATGAGCATCGAGGCGGGTGCCCGCGCCGGGCTCATCGCTGCGGACCAGACCACCATCGACTACATCCGCGGGCGCCCCTTTGCACCGTCGGGCGAGGACTGGGACAAGGCGGTGGCGGCCTGGCGCGAGCTGCACAGCGACGCCGACGCGGTGTTCGACTGCGAGATAGACCTCGACGCTGCCGACATCGCGCCGCAGGTCAGCTGGGGCACCTCGCCGGAGATGGTGGCGCCGGTCACCGCGCGCGTGCCGGATCCCGCCGAGGAGGCCGATGCCGGCCGCCGCGGCGGCATGGAGCGGGCGCTGACCTACATGGGCCTTCAGGCCGGCACGCCGCTGGCCGAGATCGCGGTCGACAAGGTATTCATCGGCTCGTGCACCAATGCGCGCATCGAGGACCTGCGCGCGGCCGCCGAGGTGGTGCGCGGCCGCAGGCGCGCCGACGGCGTCAAGCTCGCCATGGTGGTGCCGGGCTCCGGCCTGGTGCGCCGTCAGGCCGAGGAGGAGGGGCTGGACCGCATCTTCATCGAGGCCGGTTTCGAGTGGCGCGAGCCCGGCTGCTCGATGTGCCTCGCGATGAACGCCGACCGCCTCGAGGCCGGGGAGCGCTGCGCCTCGACCTCCAACCGCAATTTCGAGGGCCGCCAGGGCGCGGGTGGGCGTACCCACCTGGTCTCGCCCGCGATGGCGGCTGCGGCCGGCATCGCCGGCCACTTCGTCGACGTCCGGGAGTTGTAGACCATGGAAGCCTTCACGACCCACCGCGGCCGCATGCTGCCGCTCGACCGTTCCAACGTCGATACCGACGCGATCATTCCCAAGCAGTACCTCAAGTCGATCCGCCGCACCGGGTTCGGACCGTTCCTGTTCGACGACTGGCGCTATCTCGACCCGGGTACGCTCGACATCGACCCCGGCACCCGCCGCCCGAATCCGGATTTCGTGCTCAACGAGGCGGATCGCGCCGGCGCCAGCGTGCTGCTGGCCCGCGAGAACTTCGGCTGCGGCTCGTCGCGCGAGCATGCCGTGTGGGCGCTGGCCGACTACGGCATCCGCTGCGTGATCGCGCCGAGCTTTGCGGACATCTTCTTCAGCAACTGCTTCAAGAACGGCGTGCTGCCGGTTGTTCTGAAAGCGGATGAGGTGGACCAGCTCATGCACGTCGCGACCGCTTCGCCGGCGCGCGAGGTGGAGATCGATCTGGCCGCCCAGACCGTCGCCAGCGACGATCTCCGCTTCACCTTCGACATCGACCCGCAGCGCAAGCACAACCTGCTGGAGGGTCTCGACGAGATCGGCATCACGCTGAGCGCGCATGCCGACGCCATCCGTGCCTACGAGGCGCGTCGCCGCCAGGAAGCGCCCTGGCTGTTCCGGGAGGATTCGGTATGACCGCGAAACTGTTGCTGCTGCCGGGTGACGGCATCGGACCCGAAGTGGTGGGCGAGGCCGAGCGCGTGCTGGCCGCCCTGCGCGACGGCTTCGGGCTCGACGCGAGCTGGGAGCACGGGCTGATCGGCGGTGCCGCCATCGACGCCGAGAACGACCCGCTGCCGGCGGCGACGCTGGAAGCCGCACGCGCGGCCGACGCCACGCTGCTGGGCGCGGTCGGCGGCCCGAAATGGGAGGCCATCGAGCGGTCCATCCGCCCCGAGCGCGGTCTGCTGCGCATCCGGGCCGAGCTCGGCCTCTACGCCAATCTGCGGCCGGCGCTGCTGTTCGGCGAGCTGGCCGGCTCGTCGTCGCTGCGCCCGGAGCTGGTCGCGGATCTGGACATCCTCATCGTGCGCGAGCTAACCGGCGGCATCTACTTCGGCCAGCCGCGCGGCATCCGCGACGATAACGGTGAGCGGGTCGGCTACAACACCGAGGTCTACAGCGAGTCGGAGATCGCCCGCATCGCGCGCTCGGCCTTCGAGGCCGCGCACAGGCGCGACCGCCGCGTCTGCTCGGTGGACAAGGCCAATGTGCTGGAATCGTCGGAGCTGTGGCGCGAGGTCGTCACCACGGTGGCGCAGGACTATCCGGACTGCGAGCTGTCGCACATGTACGTCGACAATGCCGCCATGCAGCTGGTGCGCGCGCCCAAGCAGTTCGACGTGCTGGTCACCGGCAATCTCTTCGGGGACATCCTGTCCGACATCGCCGCCATGCTCACCGGCTCCATCGGCATGCTGCCCTCCGCTTCGATCAACGAGGCCCGCCAGGGGCTCTACGAGCCGGTGCACGGCAGCGCCCCGGACATCGCGGGCCGGGATGTCGCCAATCCGCTCGCCACCATCCTGTCGCTGGCCATGCTGCTGCGGCATTCGCTGGACCGGGGCGATCTCGCGGATCGCGTCGAGCGCGCCGTGGCGCGCGTGCTGGCCGACGGGCTGCGCACCGGCGATCTGGCCGCTCCGGGCGCCGAGGCCACGGGCACGCGGGCCATGGGCGACGCTGTGCTGGCACGGCTGGCGGACTAGCAGCGAAGCGCATGAACCGGAAAGCATCTGGAACCACAGATTTCACAGATTGAGGGGATTCTTTGCTGGTGGCGCTGACTTTGTCGGCGCGCACCAGAACCAGAAAAATCTGTGGAAATCTGTGCAATCTGTGGTTCCGGCTTTCAGGAACGCTCGAAAACCCGGACCCGGACGCATACACTGCGCGCCCCGTCGGCCTGGACGGCAAGCGCCCGGGCCTTCATCACACAACAGCAATCGGCAGGAAATGAGCAAGCGATTCGATGTAGCCGTGGTCGGCGCGACCGGCGCCGTGGGCAATGAGATGCTCAAGGTGCTGCACCAGCGCAGGTTTCCGGTGGGCAAGGTGTACGCGCTGGCGTCGTCGCGCTCGGCGGGCGAGGTGGTGGACTTCGGCGACGACGAGCTGATCGTCGGCGATCTCGCGGAGTTCGATTTCTCGCAGGTGCAGATCGGCCTGTTCTCGCCGGGCGCCAGCGTATCGGCGGAGTACGCGCCGAAGGCGGCGGCCGCGGGATGCGTGGTGGTCGACAACACCTCGCAGTTCCGCTACGACGACGATGTGCCGCTGATCATCCCCGAGGTCAATCCGCACGCGGTGGCCGGCTACACGAGGCGCAACATCGTCGCCAACCCGAACTGCTCGACCATCCAGATGCTGGTCGCGCTCAAGCCCATCTACGATGCGGTGGGCATCGAGCGCATGAACATCGCCACCTATCAGTCGGTGTCCGGCACCGGCAAGGACGCCATCGAGGAGCTCGCCAGCACCAGCGCCCGCGCGCTCAGCGGCCAGCCCTTCGAGTCGAAGGTCTATCCGAAGCAGATCGCGTTCAACTGCCTGCCGCACATCGATACCTTCCAGGCCAATGGATACACCAAGGAAGAGATGAAGATGGTGTGGGAGACCCACAAGATCTTCGAGGACGACGCCATCCTGGTGAATCCCACCGCGGTGCGCGTGCCGGTGTTCCACGGGCATTCCGAGGCGCTGCACATCGAGACGCGCGACAAGATCACCGCCGAGCGCGCGCGCGAGCTGCTCGCGGCGGCACCCGGGATCACGGTGATGGACGAGCGCGCCGACGGCGGCTATCCGACCGCCGCCACCGAGGGGGCGCATCACGATGCCGTCTTCGTGGGCCGTATCCGCGAGGACATCTCGCACCCGCGTGGCCTCGATCTCTGGGTGGTCTCGGACAACATCCGCAAGGGTGCCGCGCTCAACAGCGTGCAGATCGCGGAGCTGCTCGCCGAGCGCCATCTCTGAGGCGGCCGACGGGCGGTGGCGGAGTGCCGGCCCGGGTGCCCGTCGCGCGGATTACAAAGGCCGCGCAATGCAGTAGGCTGATTTCCGGAGATTGTCCGGGGGTGTAAGTTCGTCATGACCGTTGCCAAGCGCGCGCTGCTTGCCGTCGCCATTGCCTGCGTTGCGCCGGGCGCCCGGGCCATCGGTCTGGGGTCGCTGGAGCTGCACTCGGCGCTCAATCAGCCCCTGCACGCCACCGTGACGCTGCGCGACGTCAACATGGACGCGCTCGACGAGGTCAGCGCGCGCATCGCGCCGGCGGATCGCTACGCCGCCACCGATCTGGTGCGCGACGACTACCTGCGCAACCTGCGCCTCGCGGTCGAGCGCATCGACGGGCGCCCGGTGGTCACCGTGCGCGGCGCTTCGGCGTTGCGCGAGCCGGTCATCGATCTCCTCATCGAGGTGCAGCAGGGTCGCCAGAGCGTGCAGCGCGCCTACACGCTGCTGGTCGACCCGCCGCGCACCGCCGGCGATCCGGAGCCGGTGGAGAGCGCGGGCAGGGCGGTCGATCCGGCCGAAGGGATGCCGGCCGACGCGGCGCCGGCCGCCGCCACGGCGGGTACGGATGCCGGTTCAGGCGCCGATGCCGGGGCCGATGCCGGGGCCGCATCGCCGGCTCCCACGGCATCGTCGACGTCCGGTGCGTCGGCTGATGCCGGATCGGCCGCCTCGTCGGCCCCCGATACCACCACTACCGAGGCCGCGACACCGGCGCAGGCAGCGGCAGAACCAACGGCTCCGGCAGCATCGCCGGCCACCGAATCGGATGCCGCGGAGGGTACCGACGGCGAGACGCGCTTCTTCACCACGCCCGAAGAGCGCCAGCTCGATCCCGAGCTGCTGGTCCGCATCGGGGAGGGCGGCCGCGCGGCGCAGCGCGAGCGCAGCGCCACGACCGGGACCGATACCACCAGCGCGACAACGACCGACAACGCGGCCGCGACCAGCCCGCCGGTCGGCGGGGCCGCCTACACCGTATCGCGCGGGGACACGCTCTGGCGCGTCGCCGAGCGCGCCCGCGGCGACGACCGCGGCGTGACCATGGAGCAGCAGATGCTCGCCATCGTGCGCGCGAACCCGCGCGCATTCGAGAACGGGCAGGCCACCAACATCCTGCTCGGCGCGCGCATCCGCATTCCCGACCGCGCCACCGTGCGCGCCATCGATCCGGCTCTGGCGCAACGTCGCATGACGGCGCTGGTCGACGGGTCCATGCGCACCGGCGAGGCGGCTGCCGAAGCGGGGAACGCTTCCGGCACCCGCTCGACACCAGCGCCTTCCGCTAGCACGCCTTCCGCACAGCGCACGGCACAGGCGCCATCGGCGCCGCGTACCGACAGCGCGAGCGCCGAACCGGTGACACCGGTCGCGTCGTCGGTGCAGCAGGCTGCGTCCGGATCGGACGATGACGGCGCCGACGACCCGGTGGTCGCCGGCACCCCGGATGCGGGCGACGAACCCGGCGGCGACGACACCGACGCACCCGCTGCGGATCGCTCCGAGGCGGATGCGGTCTCCACCGGTCCGGCCGATGCCGAGCCGGCAGCGGGCGGCGAGAGCGGCGAGAGTGGCGACGGCACGGCGGAGGGCGGCACGGTCGCCTCCGACGCTGCCGAGGGCGCTGCCGCTGATGACGTCGAGACGGCTGCCGGGCCCGGAGTCGCCGACGCCGATGCGCCGGCCGACGCGAGCGCCGAGTCCGGGCCGCGCCCGCAACCGGTGGCGCCGTCGGGCGGCTTCCCGATGGCCCTGCTGCTCGCCGTGGCCGCGGTGCTGCTGCTCGCGGGTGGCGCGCTGTGGTGGCGTCGCCGCCAGGCCGCAGCCGACGCCGCGCCCTACGATCCCGCACCGATGCCCGAAACACCGGAGCCGACTGCGCCCCCCGCTGCCGGGGCGGACACGGCGACCGATCCTGCCGCGGGCGACGACGAGCCCGAGCCCGAGAGCCTGGAGAGCGCCTACCGCAATGCGATGGCGTCATCGGACGGCGACAGCGAAGACGGCACTGCGGTTGCCGCGGCGGACAGCGACGGGACCGATGACGATCCGCTCGCCGATGCCGATTTCCGGATCGCCTACGGCATGTACGCCGACGCCGTCGAACGGCTGGAGGCGGCCATCGCCCGCGACCCGGACAACGCCGAGCTGCGGCTCAAGCTGGCCGAGGTCTATCACGTATCCGAGCAGCGCGAGGACTTCCTCGAGGCGGCCGACGCCGCCAGTGGTTGCGAGCTCGACGACGCGCAGCGCGAGCGGCTGGCGGCGATGGCGGACCGCATCGCCCCCGACTCGCGTCACGCCAGCGCGGCGGGTGGCGCCGGTGCGGCAGCCGTCGCCGGTGCCGGCACGGTGGCCACGGCGGCGCTGCCGGCCGACGAGCCGGAAGCCCCGCCCGCCGACGACCTTCCCGCGGAAGCGGCCTTCGCCGACGCCACGCCGCCCGCGGCAGCGAGCGATGACCACGTCGCGGCGCCCGAGCCCTTCGCCGACACGGCCGCGCCGGAAGGCGCCGGCGCGTTCGCCGAGCCGGTTGAGGCCGACGGCGCGGATGCGGCGGCGGACGAGACGCTGCATGACGTCGACCCCGAGGAGGCCGAGCAGCTCCTCGATTTCGATCTCGGCGATCTGGAGCCCCCGACGCCGGTCGAGGAGCCGACGTCGCCGCCGGCGTTCGCCGACAGCGACCACGTGCTCGACTTCGACACCGAGGCGCTGGCTGCGCCCGCGCCCGCGAAGACGGCGTCCGGGGACAGCGGAGAAGCGACCTTCGCCGATGCCGGGCTCGACTTCGATCTCGACGACCTCGAGCTCGATGACGGCGCAACGGCGGGGCAGAGCGACGCCGAATCGACCGACACCGGTGCCGATCCCTTCGGCAGCGCGGACGACGACGCCTTCGACCTGGCCGACTTCTCGCTCGACGATTTCGATGCCGGGATGGGTGCCGACGACGATGCCCCGACGGGCGGATCGCCGGAGGCGGGTGCCGATGCGCCGCCCGCGTCGGCACCGGATTCCGGCGCGGACGACGCCGGCGGCTTCCTCGATCTGCCGGCGGAGGAACCGGCCGAGCCGTCGGCCGACTCGGACGATTTCGACATCGCCGGGCTCGAAGTGGAGCCCGGCGGCGAGCCCGAGAGCGATCCCACGCTGCAGGCGGCCGGGCGTCTCGATCTGGCGCGCGCCTACGCGGACATGGGCGAGGCCGAGCTGGCACGGCCGCTGCTGCAGGAAGTCGTCGACGGCGGTGACGCGCAGCAGCGACAGGAAGCGGAGCAGCTGCTGGCGTCGCTCGGCTGAGTGAGCGGCGGGGTCACGCCAGCGCCGCCTCTGGACGGGCCGCACAGCGGAATACGCCTGCTGCTGCTGTTGATGTTCGCGGCGACGCTGCCGGAGCTGCCGGTGGCGGGGCTCTGGCTGGCCGGCGCGCTGGCGCTGGCGTGGCTGCATGCGCGTTCGACAAGCGGTGCGCGCTTCTACCTCAACGGCCTGTGGCGGCTGCGCTGGCTGTTCTTCGCCATCGTGGTGCTGCACCTGTGGCGCGGTGGCGGCACCCCCATATGGCCGACGCTGCCGGGGCTCACCGATCTCGGTGCCGAGGAAGCGCTGCGTCGCTGCGGCGTGCTGGTGGCGCTGCTCGGCGCCGTGGTGGCGCTCACGCGCAGCACGCCGCCCCAATGGCTGGCGGCGGGGCTGATGTGGTGTCTGGCGCCGCTCCGGCGCGTCGGCGTTCCGGTGCAGCGCTTCGCCAGACGCGTCGCGCTGGTATTCGCGGCTGTGGATACCGCGCGCGGTGAAGCCGGCCGCCTGCGTGGGCGCGGTGAAGGGCTCGAGACCGCCGCGGCCCGCATGATGCTGGAGGCCGAATCCGGCCGCTTCGCCGGCGACGCGGTGTGGGAGATCCCGCCCGCGGGGCTGCCGCGCGCCCGCGACTATCTGCTGCTGACGGCCGCGTGCGCGGCGGTGCTGCTGGTCTACGCGGCCTGATGCGCTGGGCGGCCGGGATCGAGTACGCCGGCACCGCCTATCGCGGCTGGCAGAAGCTGTCGCATATCGACAGCGTGCAGGCCCGTGTCGAGGACGCGCTCGGCCGGGTCGCGAACCACCCGCTGCGAGTCATGGCCTCGGGCCGCACCGATGGCGGCGTGCACGCGGCGATGCAGGTGATCCACTTCGACAGCCCGGCCGAACGCGACGAGCGCGCCTGGTGCATGGGCGCCAACAGCCACCTGCCGGGCGATATCGCTGTGCGCTGGGCGCGGCTGGTGGACGACGGCTTCCACGCGCGCCATGCCGCGACATGGCGGGCCTACCGCTACGTCTTCCTGTGCGCCGGCGCACGCAGCGCGCTGTGGCGCGATCGCTGCGCGTGGTCGCCGCACGAGCTGGATGCGGAGCGCATGCACGAGGCGGCGCAGGTCCTTGTCGGCGAGCACGATTTCTCGGCCTTCCGGGCCGCGGAGTGCCAGTCGCCGACGCCGATGCGCCGGCTCGACGCCATCGCCGTGCATCGCCGGGGCAGCTTCGTCTGCATCGATGTCGGCGGCAACGCCTTCCTGCATCACATGGTGCGCAACATCGCCGGTTCGCTGTCGGCGGTCGGGCGGGGCGCGGCCGAGCCGGCCTGGATCGGGACGCTCCTGGCCGGACGCGACCGGCGCGCAGCGGCGGCGACGGCGCCGGCGGCCGGCCTCTATCTGCTGGGCGCGCGCTACCCGGAGGCGTACGACATTCCCTCTCCGGTCGATCCGGTGTTCCCCTGAGGCGCGTACAATTCGCGCCGCCATGAGCCATCGCACGCGTGTCAAGATCTGCGGCGTGACGCGGCGCGAGGACGCGCTGCACGCGGCCCGTTGCGGCGCCGACGCGGTCGGCGTCGTGTTCGTGCCGGCGTCGCCGCGCGCCATCGGCGTCGACGAAGCGGTGGCCCTGCGCGGGGCGCTGCCGCCCTTCGTGCAGCTGGTGGCGCTGTTCATGGACAGCGATCGCGACGCGGTATCGGCGGTCTGCGAGCGCGTCGCGCCCGATCTGCTGCAGTTTCACGGCAGCGAGGACGCGGCCTTCTGCACCGCGTTCGGGTTGCGCTACATCAAGGCCGTTGCGGCGGCCGACGGCACCGATCTCGAGGCGGCCTCGCGGGCGCACCCGAGCGCAGCGGGGCTGCTGATCGACGGCCACGGCACCGGCGAGATGGGCGGGAGCGGCCAGCGGGTGACGCCCGGCGCGCTCAGCGGGGCGAGCACGCTGCCGCTGGTGCTCGCGGGCGGTCTCGCGCCCGGCAACGTGGCCGATGCAGTGCGTCAGTTCCGCCCCTGGGCGGTGGACGTATCGAGCGGTGTCGAGTCGGCACCGGGCGAGAAGGATCCCCGCAAGGTGGCGGCATTCATTGAAGAGGTGGGCAAGGGCGATGACCAGTAATCCGAACAGCTACGACTATCCGGACAACCGCGGGCACTTCGGCCCCTACGGCGGCCGCTTCGTCGCCGAGACGCTGATGGAGCCGCTGCTGGAGCTCGAGAAGGCGTATCTGTCGCTGCGCGACGACCCGGATTTCCGGGCCGAGCTGGACCGCGATCTGGCGCTCTATGTCGGCCGCCCCTCGCCGCTGTATCCGGCAGAGCGCCTGACCCGGCGCTGGGGCGGCGCCGAGATCTACCTGAAGCGCGAGGACCTGAATCACACCGGCGCGCACAAGATCAACAACACCGTCGGTCAGGCGCTGCTGGCCAAGCACCTCGGCAAGACCCGCATCATCGCCGAGACCGGTGCCGGCCAGCACGGCGTGGCGAGCGCGACGATCGCTGCGCGGCTGGGCCTGAAGTGCGTGGTCTACATGGGCGCCGAGGATGTCGAGCGCCAGTCGATCAACGTCTACCGCATGAAGCTGCTCGGTGCCGAGGTGGTACCGGTGAAGAGCGGGACGCGCACCCTCAAGGACGCCATGAACGAGGCGCTGCGCGACTGGGTGACCAACGTCGACGATACCTTCTACGTCATCGGCACCGTGGCCGGTCCGCATCCGTACCCGCTGCTGGTGCGCGACTTCAATGCGGTGGTGGGCCGGGAAGTGCGCGAGCAGACGCAGGCGGCCTTCGGTGCGCTCCCCGACGCGCTGGTGGCCTGCGTGGGCGGCGGCTCCAACGCCATCGGCCTGTTCCACCCCTTCATCGGCGACACCGATGTGCGCATGTGGGGCGTCGAGGCCGGTGGCCACGGCATCGCCAGCGGCGAGCACGCGGCGCCGCTCTCGGCCGGCCGGCCGGGCGTGCTGCACGGCAACCGCACCTACATCATGGCCGACGATAACGGGCAGATCAGCGGCACGCATTCGATATCGGCCGGGCTCGATTATCCCGGCGTCGGGCCCGAGCACGCCTGGCTGAAGGACAGCGGCCGCGTCGAGTACGTCAGCGTCGACGACGACGAGGCGGTGGCGGCGTTCCATGAATGCACCCGTGTAGAGGGCATCATTCCGGCGCTGGAGACCTCGCACGCGCTGGCCTGGGCGCGTCGCCTGGCGCCGGAGTTCGGTGCCGGCAAGCGCATGGTGGTGAACCTGTCCGGACGCGGCGACAAGGATCTCTACACCGTCGCCAGACTGCAGGGGACGACGCTCGAATAGATGGCCCCTCGCTGCCAGTCTGTTCTTGCAGAACCACAGATTTCGCAGATAGACACAGATTCTTCTGCATCAAGACACAAGGCTGTTCGAACCAAGCCGCCACGCGATGCGTGGCCCCTCACCATCCCTGGCCCTTCTCCGCGACGGGGAGAAGGGGTGAAGACCCTGATATGCGCAATAGTTGGCTCGACACAATGCAACGGAATCTGTGGAAATCTGTGAAATCTGTGGTTAACCGCGATGAGCATCTGCGCAGATCCGCGCAATCTGCGGTTTTTGCCATCGCGATGCAGGCACGGCGCTCATGAGCCGCATCGCAACCGCCTTCGAGCGCCTGCGGGCGGCGGGCCGCAAGGCTCTGGTGCCGTACATCACGGCGGGCGATCCGCATCCGTCGCACACCGTCGACTATCTGCACGCGCTGGTGCGGGGCGGCGCCGACGTGCTGGAGCTGGGCGTGCCGTTCTCCGATCCGATGGCGGACGGACCGGTGATCCAGCTGGCGTGCGAGCGTGCGCTGCGCCACGGTACCAGCCTGCGCGACGTGCTCGACATGGTGCGCCGGTTCCGCGCCGACGACCCCGACACGCCGGTCGTGCTGATGGGCTATCTCAACCCCATCGAGCGCTTCGGCGCCGCGGCCTTCGCCGCGGCCGCCGCCGAGGCCGGCGTCGATGCCGTGCTGATCGTCGACCTCTCGGTGGAGGAGGCGCCCGATCTCGCGCCGGTGCTCCGCGAGCACGGGCTCGACTGCATCTTCCTGCTGGCGCCGACCAGCAGTGCCGCCCGCATGGACGCGATCGGCGCCCTGGGCTCGGGCTACGTCTACTACGTCTCGCTCAAGGGTGTCACCGGCTCCGATCGACTCGATCCCGAGGATGTCGCCACCCACGTCGCCGCGATCCGCGAGCACGTCTCGCTGCCGGTGGCGGTGGGCTTCGGCGTCCGCGACGCCGCCAGCGCCCAGGCGGTCGGGCGCAACGCCGACGGCGTCGTGGTGGGCAGCGCCCTGGTGCAGCGCATCGCCGATCTCGAAGCCACGCCCGATCGCGCGGGCGGCGAGCTCGAAACCACCGCCCGCGCGTTGCGCGAGGCGCTCGATGCGCTAGCATGACCGTGAAGCGGTGCCGCGCGAGCGCGGCGACCCGGCCAACATCGACGTAACGGAGCTGCCTTGAACTGGCTCGACAAGATCCTGCCCTCGCGCATCGATACCAGTGAAACCGAGCGCAAGAAGAGCGTTCCGGAAGGGCTCTGGACGAAGTGCGAGGATTGCCAATCGGTGCTCTATCGCGCCGAGCTCGAGCGCACGCTCCAGGTCTGCCCGAAGTGCGGCGCGCACCGCCGCATCAACGCGCGTGCCCGCATCGCGCATTTCCTCGACGCGGACGCCGAGCAGCACGAGATCGGCACCGACATCAAGCCCACCGACCCTCTGCGTTTCCGCGACACCAAGAAGTATCGCGACCGGCTCGCCGAAGCGCAGAAGAAGACCGGCGAGGACGATGCGCTGGTGGTCGTGCGCGGCGCGCTCCAGGGCATGCCGGTGGTCGCGGCCGCCTTCGAGTTCTCCTTCCTGGGGGGCAGCATGGGCAGCGTCGTCGGCGAGCGCTTCGCACGCGGCGTGCAGCGCGCGGTCGACGACGGCGTCCCGATGATCTGCTTCACCGCCACCGGCGGCGCGCGCATGCAGGAGGCGCTGTTCTCGCTGCTGCAGATGGCGAAGACCTCGGCGGCGCTCGCGCGCATGGCCGACCGCGGATTGCCGTACGTGTCGGTGATGACCCATCCCACCACCGGCGGCGTGTCCGCCAGCCTCGCCATGCTGGGCGACATCAATCTCGCCGAGCCGGGCGCGCTGATCGGGTTCGCCGGCCCGCGCGTGATCGAGCAGACGGTGCGCCAGACCCTGCCGGAAGGGTTCCAGCGTTCCGAGTTCCTGCTGGAGCACGGTGCCATCGACGCCATCGTCGACCGGCGCGACATGCGCGCCCGCGTCCACCGCATGCTCGCGTTGCTGACGCACGCGCCGCCGCAGGCGGCCTGAAGCGGCGACCATGACTGCCACCCGGCCGGCGCCGGGCTGGTCGCTCGAGCAATGGCTGGCCTGGTTGGAGCAGGGCCCGCGCGGTGGCATCGTGCTGGGTCTCGACCGCGTGGCCCGCGTGCTCGATCGACTCGCTCCCGCGGCGCGTCCGACCCTGACCGTTGCCGGCACCAACGGCAAGGGCAGCTGCGCGCATTTCGCGGCTCAGCTCGCGCGCGCCTGCGGCCGTCGGGTGGGGCTCTACACCTCGCCGCACCTGCTCGATTTCGGCGAGCGCATCCGCATCGACGGCGTCCCCTGCGAGCGCACGAGCCTGATCGACGCCTTCGCCCGGGTCGAGGCCGCGCGCGGCGACGTGATGCTGACCTATTTCGAGTTCACCACCCTGGCGGCGCTGTGCCTGTTCGACGACGCCGATGTCGATCTGCGGGTGCTCGAGGTCGGCCTGGGCGGTCGCCTCGACGCGGTCAACGCGATCGACGCCGACGCCTGCGTGATCACCAGCATCGGCCTCGATCACGTGGCCGAACTGGGGGACTCGCTGGACGGCATCGCCCGCGAGAAGGCCGGCGTTGCCCGGCCGGGCCGCGCGGCGGTCCTGGCCATGCCTGAGCCCCCGGTCGCGCTGCGGGAGGCGCTCGACGGCATCGGCGCACGCGGACGACCGGTGGGCGTGGTCGCCGACGATGCCGCCGGCGGCTGGCGGATCGACGGCTTCGATACCGTGCTGCCACCCCCCGCGATCGCCGGTGACGCCGTCCGGCGCAACATCGCGGCGGCCGCGATCGGCCTGACCGAGACGGGCATGGAGGCAGCCTCCATCGCGGCCGCGCTCCCCGGCGCGGTCGCGGCCTTCTTGCTGCCCGGCCGGCAGCAGACCCACGGGGACCTGATCCTCGACATCGCGCACAACGTCGAGGCGGCCGGAGAGCTTGCGGCGGCGCTCGGCCAGCGCCATCGTCGCTGGCGTATCGTGCTGGGCATGCTTGCGGACAAGCCGGTGGAGGGCGTTGCACAGGTGCTGGCACCGCTGGCGGCCAGCTGGGTCTGTGCGGGGCTTCCCGGGCCGCGCGGGATGACCGGCGACATGCTCGCCGGCCGCGTCGCCGGCGCCGGCATGACGGATGTGACCGCAGCGCAGGATGTCGCCGAAGCCCTGGCGCTTGCGCGCGCATCGCGCGCCGACAACGAGTCGATCCTGGTGACGGGCTCCTTCCTCACCGTTGCCGGAGCGCTGCGCGCGTGAGCGACGAGGTCGACAAGGTCCTGATGCGGCGCCTGATCGGTGCGGTGACCGTGTTCGGCGCTGCCTTCCTGCTGTCGCTGCTCATCCCGGAACCGGGGGCGGAACGCGAACAGGACGGCGCCGTCGTGCTGCGTCTGGACACCCCCGAATCGGTCCGGACGCCGGGGTCGGACGGGGCGTCACCGGCGGCGCCGGAGGCGCGGGCGGCGCGCGACGCACCGGACGATCGCGCCGCGCCGTCCGGCCCGCCGCAAGCCGAGCCGCGGGAGGCGGATGCGCCGCCGCCCCGGCCGGCCCCGCAGGACGAGCCGTCGGTTGCGGAGCGGACGCCACCGGGAGCGCCCGACCCGCAGCCCGCGACCGATCCCGCGCCCGCGGCATCCGCGTCGTCGGCGGGGGAGTGGTGGGTCCAGGCAGCGTCCTACAGCGATCGCGAGACCGCCGATGCCGGGCAGTCGCGCGCCCGTGCGGCGGGGTTCCGGACCCGGCTGCGCGACGTGCAGGTGGAGGGTCGGCGCTACTGGCGTTTGCAGGTCGGCGCGTTCGGCACCGAGGCCGAAGCGACCCGCGCTGCCCGGCGACTGCAGGACAGCGGCTTCGCCGGTGCGCGGGCCTTTCACGAGGGGTCGGCGGGCCGATGAGCAGCCGTGGAATCGCCGGGACGCCGTAACGCGGGTGTTACAATGCGCCCCGTTCTCGGCCGGCGGTCCATATGAACTGGGTTGACTACTGCGTGATCGCCATCGTCCTGGTGTCGGCCCTGGTCGGTCTGCTCCGCGGTTTCGTCCGGGAAGCGCTGAATCTCGCCAGCTGGGTGCTGGCGGTGGTCGCCGCCATCCTGTTCGCGCCGACGCTGGACGCCATGCTGGTCGATACCATCGGCCTCGATCCGGCGCGCATGATCATCGCCTACCTGGCCGTGTTCATCGTGGCGCTGATCATCGGCTCGGTAGCGACCCATTTCATCGCCAACGCGGTGCGGGGATCGCCGTTCTCGGGCCCCGATCGCGCCCTGGGCGGCCTGTTCGGCGGTGCGCGAGGCGTGCTGATGGTGGTGATCGCGGTCGCGGTCGGCGGCATGACGGTCATCGAGCGCGAGTCGTGGTGGCAGGACTCGGCACTGGTCCCGCAATTCGAGCCGCTCGCCGAGTGGACGCGGGCGCAGTTGCCGAGTGAATGGGTGCGGGACATCGCTCCCGACCCGGAACCGGAGCCGGAAGCGGCTTCAACAGCGGAGTAGGGCTATGTGCGGGATTGCGGGCATCGTTTCGGCCAACCTGCCGGTGAATCAGGATCTCTTCGACGCGCTGACCGTGCTTCAGCACCGCGGGCAGGATGCGGCGGGCATCCTGACCAACGCCGACGGCAAGCTCTACCTGCACAAGGACCTCGGGCTCGTGCGCGACGTCTTCCATCGCGACGAGGAGATGGCACGGCTCCAGGGACGGATGGGCATCGCGCACGTGCGCTACCCGACGGCCGGCGAGTCGAGCGCCGCGGAAGCCCAGCCGCTCTACACCAACATGCCCTACGGCATCGCCTTCGCGCACAACGGCAACCTGACCAACACCGAGCTGCTCAAGGACGAGCTGTTCGCGCAGGACCGGCGTCACATCAACACCGATTCGGACTCCGAGATCCTGCTCAACATCTTCGCGCACGAGCTCATGGAGCAGGCCGAGGGCAGCCTGCGCCCCGAGCACATCTTCGCGGCGGTGGCACAGCTGCACGCCCGCGCGCGCGGCGCCTACGCCTGCGTGGCGCTCGTCACGGGCTACGGCATGGTGGCGTTCCGCGATCCCTTCGGCATCCGGCCGGTGATCCTCGGCAAGCGCGAGGGGCCGGACGGCACCGACTACATGGTGGCCTCGGAATCGGTGGCGCTGGACGCGCTGCAGTTCGAGATCATCGGCGACATCGCACCCGGCGAGGCCGTCGTGGTCACGCACGACGGACGGCTTCTGCGGCAGCAGTGCGCATCCAAGCCGGTGCTGTCGCCGTGCCTGTTCGAGTACGTCTATCTCGCGCGCCCCGACTCGGTGCTGGACGATGTCTACGTCTACAAGGCGCGGCTGCGCATGGGCGAGAAGCTCGGCGACAAGCTGCTGCGCGACTGGGGCGAGCACGATATCGATGTCGTCATCCCGGTACCGGAGTCGTCGCGCACGGCGGCGGCGGAGATGGCGGGGCGTCTCGGCGTGAAGTACCGCGAGGGCTTCATCAAGAACCGCTACATCGGCCGCACCTTCATCATGCCCGGCCAGGCCATGCGCAAGAAGAGCGTGCGGCAGAAGCTCAACCCGATCGATCTGGAGTTCCAGGGCAAGAACGTGCTGCTGGTCGACGACTCCATCGTGCGCGGCACGACCTCGCGCGAGATCATCCAGATGGCCCGCGACGCCGGCGCGCGCAAGGTCTACTTCGCGTCGGCCGCGCCCCCGGTGCGGTATCCCAATGTCTACGGCATCGACATGCCGACCGCCTCGGAACTGGTCGCCAACGAACTGTCCGAAGAGGGCATCCGCGAGGCGCTGGGCGCGGACCGGCTGATCTTCCAGGAACTGGACGATCTCAAGGAATCGGTCAACGAGGGCAATCCGGCGCTGCAGCACTTCGACTGCTCGGTGTTCAACGGCGAGTACGTCACCCAGGACATCTCCCGCGACTACCTCGATCAGCTGGAACTGTTCCGCTCGGATGCGGCCAAACGGCAGCGCCGGGACGCCCCCGGCATGCCCATCGAACTGCACAACGCCGCCCATGGCTGAATCATCCGACACACCCGCTGCACCGCGGCCGCTCGGCGCCGGCACCCTCGGCGTGCGCGGCGCCACCCTGCGCACGCCCTGGCGCGAGCACTCGCCGGCGATCTTCGCCACCTCCAGCTTCGTCTTCGACTCGGCCGAGCAGGCGGCGGCGGTCTTCGCCGAGCGCGAGGCCGGCTACGTCTATTCGCGCTTCACCAACCCCACCGTCGAGGCTTTCGAGAAGCGGCTGGCGGTGATGGAGGGCGCCGAGGCCGGCATCGGCACGGCCTCGGGCATGAGCGCGATCCTGGTGCTGTGCATGGCGCTGCTGTCGGAGGGCGATCACGTCGTCGCCTCGCGCACCCTGTTCGGTTCCACCATCTCGCTGTTCGAGAACATCCTGTCGCGCTTCGGGTTGTGCTTCTCCTACGTCGATCCGTGCGATCTCGACGCCTGGCGCGAGGCGGTTACGCCGAGCACGCGCATGCTCTTTGTCGAGTCGCCCACCAACCCGCTGTGCGAGGTCGTCGACATCGCCGGCCTGGCGGAGATCGCGCGCGCCGCGGACGCCCGTCTGGTGGTCGACAATTGCTTCCTCACGCCGGTATTCCAGCAGCCGATCGCGCTCGGCGCGCACCTGGTCATGCACTCGGCGACCAAGTATCTGGACGGGCAGGGGCGCTGCGTCGGCGGTGCCATCGTCGGCGATCAGGAAACCGTGGGCGGCACCCTGTTCCGCTTCATGCGCACCTGCGGGCCGTCGATGAGCCCGTTCAACGCCTGGAGCTTCCTGAAGGGTCTGGAGACGCTGCAGGTGCGCATGGAAGCGCACGAGACCCGCGCACGGCAGGTCGCCGAGGCGCTGGTGGCCGAGGACGCCGTGCGCCACGTCTACTATCCGGGGCTGCCGGATCATCCGCAGCACGCGCTGGCCAGCCGCCAGCAGGGCGGCTTCGGCGGCATCGTCAGCTTCGACCTGGTCGATCAAGCCGCGGCCTGGCGCTTCATCGACCGCCTGCAGCTCGCCTCGATCACGGCCAATCTGGGCGACACCCGGACGACCGTGACGCATCCGGCGTCCACCACGCACTTGCGGATCGGGCCGGAAGCGCGGGCGCGTGCCGGCATCGGCGACGGCCTGGTGCGCATCGCGGTGGGCCTCGAGGACGCCGCCGACCTGGTCGACGACATCCGCGGCGCACTGCGCTGAGGCATTCGTCGTGGCGGAATCCGACGCGCGCTGGCGGGCGATTCGCGACGCGCTGCTGAGCGCCGATCCCGACGACAAGCGTGCGCGTGTCGCGGCGCTGGATGGCCTAAGCGCCCCATGCCATCCGGACGCGCCGGCGACCGCGCTCGCCGGCGCGCCGGGGCGCCCGCCCAGGCCGGTGCTGCTGCATCCGCGCGATGTGCCGACACGCGGGCTGGGCAGCGAGGCAGGGCGGGTGGCGCTGTTGCACGCGGTCGCCCACATCGAGTTCAACGCCATCAATCTGGCCCTCGATGCAGCAGCGCGCTTTCCGGGCATGCCGGATGCCTTCTACCGCGACTGGCTATCGGTGGCCGCCGACGAGGCGCGGCACTTCGGCATGCTGCGCGACCGGCTGGCCGATCACGGCGTGGCCTACGGCGATCATCCCGCGCACAACGGGCTCTGGGAGATGGCGGAGAAGACCACCCACGACCCGCTGCACCGCATGGCGCTGGTCCCGCGCGTGCTGGAAGCGCGCGGGCTCGACGTCACCCCCGGCATGATCGCGCGGCTGGAGCAGGCGGGCGACCGGCGCAGCGCCGATGTGCTGCGCGTCATCCTCGACGAGGAAGTCCGCCACGTCGCCATCGGCACACGCTGGTTCCGCTGGCTGTGCGCGCGGCACGGGCTGGTCTCGGACGCGACCTTCACGGCACTGCTTGCCGACTACGGTGTTGCGCTGCGCCCGCCGTTCAACGATACGGCGCGAGAACAGGCGGGTTTCAGCCGATCGGAAATGATGGGGGCTGGACCCGGTCGAGCGCCTGGCCGCCAAACTCGGTGAACGAGTACGGCGCCCCTGCTGCAAGCCCGCTCCGCTACGGCTCCATCCGTCTAGCCGATGTTCGGACACCGGAGGCCGTCCAGAAGGGGCATCGACCGTGCGTTGCCGACCGCATCGCTGCTGGGCGGCCGGGCGGTCTTCGAAATGACCGAGGCTGCCGCCCAAGGTCTTGCCCTCCATGGCGATACGCTTCCCCGCCGCCGATGGGGCTTCAAGGCGGGCGGCCGGTTGGCGGAACGCCGCTTCAACGGCTCGAGGCTTGAGTCCATGAAGGGCGCAGCGAATCGAAGGATGCGCCGGTACCCGCTTCCAGCGCAGCTGGCACAGCGCATTCAGCCGCTCGCGATGCGTGTCCATGAAGCGTTGGAGCTAGCGACAGGAAGTCGCGCCCGAGGCCACCGCCAAGACGCTGAACAGCGGCAGATGGGGCAGGGCACATTGCCGGGCTTGCGCGCGCCGAGGATCGGGAATCGCCGAAAAGCAGGCCTTCATCTGCATCATGATCGCCTCTAACCCAATGGGTTACAGGGCAATCTTCCATCAATTTATCAGTATGGGGCAGCCCTGGCTGTTTCGGAAGCTGCGCAATCTTGACCCGGGCGGGTGGGAAAGTCCGACAGGCTGCTGCAGCCCCGACCCCTGAGCCCCCCGTTCAGATTGTCGCTAATGCACCAGCGCCGCGCCGCCAAGCATGCAGCTCATGCGCGCGCCGACATCGGCTTCGGCGAGGTTGACGCCAAGAATGTTGAGCAAGGCGTTGACAATGGGGTCGAGCAGCAGGCTGAGCGGTGCGAGAACGAGATTGCCGACGAGGGCCAGCACCCCTTCGAGAAGGTTACCGAGAAGCTCCGAATTCAGGATCGTGACCTCAAGCTCGAGGCCGGTGAGGGTGTTTGACAGGCTCGCGACGATGTCCTGACTTGAAATCTGCTGGTACATGTCGTCGCTTTCCGGGTCACTGATCTCCGGCAGCTGCTCGGGCTCGGGCGGCAAGTTGTCATAGACCAGGGACTGCGAAGACTCCGCCACCGGGACATTGGCGCTGATGCCGATTTTGGCCACCGTGATCGGCCCTACCGAGAGGCTCAGAATGTTGAGCAGATCGGCGTCGGGAAAGGGCGTGCCGGAGCCGAAGAAGTCGTTCAGTGCGGCGGGGCTGTAGACGCCGACGCCCAGATTGGCGGCGGCGGTCGCGGTGTCCACGTCCAGGGACTTGTCCCCATCCAATGCGCAGTTGTGGTCGGTCACCCAGGCCTCCGCGCCGCCGACATTCAGGCCGACGTCGAGATCGCTGCCAAGCACCTCCAGGTTCAACAACGGCAGGTGAGCGAGCACCTCGTTGAGCAAACCGAGCACCCCCAGATCGACACCGAGCAGCAGCCGTACCTGGGCGGTGCGCACATAGATGCGCCCGTCGCCGTTCCTGGGGTCGACCGGGTCGATCCGCGCCGGGTTGCCGACGACGGCGATCTGCGGCGGTTCGATGACGCTGGCGCGGAGCGAGACGCCGGCCACGCCGGGGAGGTTCACGCCGACGCCAGCGGCCAGGGCGTGCTCCGCGCTGGCGGCCTGGACGAAGGCCTGTACCAGGTCGAAGGCATTTACGCCGAGGTCGAGTCCCGCCGTCTCGGTGCCGAGACCGAGCGAGAGCAGATCGCCCAACGGAATCTCCAGGCCGCCAAGGGTCAGGTCCAGCAGGTCAGTCCTCAGCAGTCCCAGGTTGACGCCGGCGATGCTCTCGGGGCCGACGGCCTCGATGGTGGCATTGACCAGGTTGAGCAGGCTGACATCGGCAGCCAGCAGGTTCTCATAGGTGCCGATGTCGGCGCTGACCTCGATACCTTCGAGGAAAGCAAGCTCATTGAGAAAGTCGAGCAGGTTGACGTCGGCGTTGGCCACGCCTTCCCAGCCAACGACGTTAAGCGACACGTTGCTGCCGAGCAATGCGCCGAGCAGGGCATTGACGACGCCGTCCTCAAGCGAGACCAGGGTTGAGCGGATGTTCAGCGAGGCCTGCGGCCGCTGAGCGACCGCCACCGCGGTGGCGGTGATGGTGCGCTCGCCGGGGATCAGAAAGCGCGGCGGGTTCCCGGAAACGGTCACCCTCAGGGCGTTGCGGTCGACACCCGAGTCGGGCGTGAAGCTGGAAGGGGTGTCTTCGTCGCCCTTCTCCCATACCCCGCACTCCGGGAGGATGCTCTGCACGCCGGTATTGCCGAGGTTGGCCTGCGCGCTGGTAGTGGCGCGGTTCTTGGCATCCTCGCAGGCCGCTCGCAGCTCCTCAGTGCCGGCAAGGGCCGCGAGGTCGGCGGCCTTCTGGTAGTCGCGCTTGTAGTGGTAGAGGAAACCGATATCGAGAATCGCCAGCACGGAGATCATCACGCTGATACCGAGCGCCGCGAACATGGCGATCGCGCCCTGCTGGCGCTGCCGGGGCTGCCTTCCTGGATGGATCATGCGTCCGCCTCCTTCTCGCTAGAGCAGGACGCTGGCTTCGCCCACCAGCGTATCGGGTAGCCAGTTCATGTCCCCGATCACGGGAATCGTGATGCTTGGCAGGATTCGTGTTCCGGATCCGTTGTCGTAGGGGAATACGATCCGTATCCGCAGGCAGCTCGCTCCGTTGCAGTCGCTGCTAATGAGCTGAATGTTGTTGCGGACCTCGGCCAGCCAGGCGCGCCGGTCGCCGATGGTGCCGTTGTGTTCCTTGGGGGCGATGGGCGATGCCGACAGGGAATTGATGATCTCGTCCTTGATGCGCTCCACGTCGTCGGACGGAATGTTGCCGCCCTCGCTGAAGCTGGCGCGGAGCAGATTGGCGGCTGTCGCGCCGTCCTCGGCTGCGCGCGTGAGAGCAATCTGCGTGTAGAAGATGGCGCCGAAGCTCACCACGCCCCAGAGCAGCAGGAGCATTGCCGGGAGCACGAGGGCTGCTTCCAGTACCACACTGCCGCGCTGGTTCCGGCGATGGCTTGTCATCAGAGCACCCTTCCGTCGATGCGCACGCGGGCCTGGCCCTGCAGCGAGGTCGGCGAAACGATGCCGAATCCGGGCAATGCGGGAATGATGGGCTGCTGGGCGTAGGGGTAGGTCACGGTCACGATGAGCTGGCAGCTGCTATCGACGGTGTCGCCGCAATCGGGGAGGGCGCCGCCGCCGGTCGTGCAATCCACGCCGGTGGGGCACAGGGCCGTGTCGATCTGCGGGCTTCCCCATGCGGTGAGCCAGTCGAGCTGCGCGCAGCTCGCCTGGCGCGCCCGCGCCATGCGCTGCTGAAGTTGATCCTCTGCCTCGGTGACGAGATCACTGCCGGGGCATCCGACCTGGATGCCGCCGGCTTCGGCCTGTTGAAAGCGCAGCGCCTCCCGCGCTCCTTCCTCCGCCGCGTGCTGCAGGCTCAGTCGCGCGGTGAAGACCATCCCGAAATGCAGCGTGCCGTAGAGCAGCATGAAGATGACGGGGAAGACGAAGGCGAATTCCATCGCGGCAACGCCGCGTTGTCGCGATCGGCTGTGGAGCGAGCGTATGGCGTCCTTGCGCATGTCCGATTCCGGGAAGGGGGACTGTGCGCAGTATGGTGCGTAGCTGACGGCGGCATCGGCTTCGCGCCGACGAGTGGTTCATTCCAGCCGAAATTCGGCGAGGCCGGTCGAAGTGGCAAGCAGATAGCGGTGGTCGTCGGGCCGCCAATCGGGGAGCACAAAGCGGTCTCCGCCTGCGTGACGATGGTGGGCCGGACGGTGTGTATGCCCGTGGATGATGCGCTGGATGCCATTTTCCCTGAAGGCGCTGTCGATGGCCGCGTCCGCAACGTCGAGGATGTCGGCTTCCGTTGCGCGGGCGCGCCCGGCGCGCAGCCGGTGCGCGATGGCCCGGCGGATGGAACGCGGCAGAGCGAGAAAGCCGCGGCGCGCGGCCGGGTAGTGGGCGAAGCGACGCCAGCGCTGATAGGCGTGATCCTGTGTGCACCATTGATCGCCATGCGACAGGAGGGCCGGGCCGTCCGGCAGCATCACCACCGCGGGGTCGGGCAGCATCGTCACGCCGTTGCTTGCCAGCAGCGCCGGAGACACCAGGAAGTCACGGTTGCCGGCCATGAAGTGGATGCGCGTGCCGCCTTCGGCACGGCGCCGCAGGGCGGCCAGCACCGGGGCGTGCTCGGCACCCGAGACATCGTCGCCCAGCCAGTACTCGAAGATGTCGCCGAGCAGGTAGATCGCGTCGGCGTCGACATCCTCGAGCAGGGCGAGCAGGCCGTCGCGGTACGCGGAGGGGCCACCCGGCAGATGGATGTCCGACACGAGCACCGCCGATCCTTGCCGCGTCGAACTCATTCCGCGGCCGCGACGACCTCCACGCGCTCGATGATGACCGGCCCCACGGGGACGTCCGCGTGTCCGGCGCGTCGCGTCGTCTCCACCGCGGCGATGCTGTCCACCACATCCATGCCCGAGATCACGCGCCCGAAGACCGCATAGCCGTGCGGGTCGACGCCACCGGGTTCGAGGAAGGCGTTGTCCTTGAGGTTGATGAAGAACTGGCTGGTGGCCGAGTCCGGCGCGCTGGTGCGCGCCATCGCCACGCTGCCGCGCGCGTTGGTCAGCCCGTTGCCGGCCTCGTTCGCGATGGGCTCGCGTGTCGGGCGGCTGCCCATGTCGGGTTCCATGCCGCCGCCCTGGATCATGAAGCCGGGAATGACGCGATGGAAGATGGTGCCGTCGTAATGGCCGTCGCGGGCGTAGGCCAGGAAGTTCTCGACCGACAGCGGAGCGGCCCCGGAGTCGAGCGACAGCGTGATCGCGCCGGCGCTGGTGTGGAGGATGACGTCGCCGGAATCGGCGGCGTGGGCAGCGCCGGAAGCGGCGGCACCGAGGGAGACGGCAGCGAGAACGCGCTTGAATGTCATGCGGGGACCGTGGAGTTGTCGTGGCGGGGAAGCGTATCCGGAACGGCACCGCGCATGAGCGCGAGTGCGTCGTCGATGATGCCCGCGTCGGCGTCGGGTCGGCGGGCTGTCTCGCCGAGCAGGCGACGGAAGGCGCGACCGCGCGGCTGGCCGCGGTAGAGACCGAGCATGTGGCGGGTGATGGCGGCGACCGGCACGCCGGCGGCGTGCTCGCGCGCGATGTAGTCGCGCATGCGTTCGAGCACGGTCTCGCGGCAGTCGACCGCGGGCGGGGCATCGTGGAAGCGGCTGTCGACATCGACGAGCAGCCAGGGATTCTCGTAGGCGGCACGCCCGAGCATGACGCCCGCGACATCGCTGCCCAGCTGCCCGCGGGCGGCATCGAGGTCGCGCAGCCCGCCGTTGAGCACGATGCTCAGCTCGGGATGCGCGGCGGCGAGGGCATCGACCCGGGCGTAGTTGAGCGGCGGCACCTCGCGGTTCTGCTTCGGCGACAGGCCCTGCAGCCAGGCCTTGCGGGCGTGGACGATGAAGCGTTCGCAGCCGGCGGCCGCGACCGTGTCCACGAAGGCCTCGAGGAAGGCGTCCTCGTCGCAGTCGTCGACACCGATGCGGCACTTCACCGTGACGGGGATCGTGCACGCCGCCCGCATCGCGGCGACGCAGTCGGCCACCAGTGCCGGCTCGCGCATCAGGCAGGCGCCGAAGCCGCCGCCCTGGACGCGGTCCGATGGGCAGCCGCAGTTCAGATTGACTTCGTCGTAGCCGTGCGCCTCGGCCATGCGCGCGCACTGCGCCAGCGCCCGCGGGTCGCTGCCGCCCAGCTGCAGCGCCACCGGGTGCTCGGCGGGGTCGAAGGCGAGAAAGCGCTCGGTGTCGCCGTGCAGCAGGGCGCCGGTGGTCACCATCTCCGTGTACAGCAGCGCGCGCGTGCTGATCTGGCGCAGGAAGAACCGGCAGTGCCGGGTCGTCCAGTCCATCATCGGGGCCACGGAGAATGTGTGCGCGTAAGTCATTGAAAGCATTCTAGCCAACCGGGGGTGCTCGCGCTCATTGCATGGGTGCCGTCCTTCGGCGGAGGCTGGACGTACGGCGTGGCACCGATGCCGGCGGTAAGGTGACCCCCGGCGTCAGGCGCCGCATTGGCTGGGAACGAACAAGGAGTAGCGATGGGCAGGCTGGTCGAAGGCGTATGGCGCGACGAGTGGTACGACACCTCCAGCACGGGCGGCGCCTTCCGGCGCGAGGACGCCGGCTTCCGCAACTGGGTGACCGCGGACGGCAGCCCGGGGCCGAGCGGCGAGGGCGGCTTCGCGGCCGAGTCGGGCCGCTACCATCTCTACGTGTCGATGGCCTGCCCGTGGGCGCACCGCACGCTGGTGTTTCGCGCGATCAAGGGCCTGACGCCGCACGTCGGCGTGTCGGTCGTGCACCCGCACATGCTGGAGAACGGCTGGGAGTACAAGCCCGAGTCGGAGCCGCTGCACGGCTACCGTTTCCACCATCAGCTCTATACGCACGTCAAGGCGGACTACACCGGCCGCGTGACCGTGCCGGTGCTGTGGGACCGGCAGCGCGAAACCATCGTCTCGAACGAATCGGCGGAGATCATCCGCATGTTCAACTCGGCCTTCGACGGCATCACCGGGAACACCGACGACTACTGTCCGGCCGAGCTGCGGGACGCGATCGACGCAGTCAACGCGCAGGTCTACGACACCGTCAACAACGGCGTGTATCGCTGCGGCTTCGCGACCACGCAGGCGGCGTACGAGGCGCCCTTCCACGCCCTGTTCGCGACCCTGGACGAGCTGGAGAAGCGGCTCGACGGCCAGCGCTGGCTGTGCGGCGACCGCCTGACCGAAGCGGACTGGCGCCTGTTCACCACCCTGGTGCGCTTCGACGCCGTCTACCACGGCCATTTCAAGTGCAACAAGCGACGCATCCGCGACTATCCGGCGCTCTCGCGCTACCTGCGCGCGCTGCTGGCCGTTCCCGGCGTGGCCGATACCGTCGACATCGAGCAGTGCAAGCAGCACTACTACGTTAGCCACGGCACCATCAATCCCACCGGGGTGGTGCCGCTGGGGCCCGATCCGCTGTTCTAGTCGGCGGCGGCGCTGCCGATGCCCGCGGGCACGCCGGCGCACGGGAAGTCGGAGGACGGCGGCCCGCGCAGCGCGCCGCCGATCTCGGCGCGGCGGATACCCGCGAGGTCGCCGTCGAGCAACTGATCGACGACCGTGCGGTAGGCCCCGAGAATCGGATCGACCGCCCTGTCCAGGATCTGGCTCTCGTCGTCGCCCGCGGTGTGGTGATAGACGTTGGTTCCCGCCAGGCTGACCGTGGGAATGCCGGCTTCCCAGGCCAGCGCGGCTTCTCCGGGCTTGAACAGCGTGGGCGCGAAATCGAACAGCGGCGCCAGCGCCGGATCGGAGAACGCGGGGTTGGCGATGAGGCGGAGCGGAATGTTCTCCGAGATGCTCAGTGTCCGGGTGCGCGCGGCCCGGTCCAGCGGAACGGGCTCGCCGTCCGGACCGGTGTCGTGCCCGCGGCTGATGAGGGCCGCACCGGCGTGGATGTACGCGCCGATGCGGTCGGGATTCCAGCAGCCCAGGAATCGCTGCAGCCCGATCTGGAAGACCTCGTGCCCGCCGGTCGCCACGAAGTAGACCGGATGCGGCAGCGCGCCGTCGCGTTCGACGCGTTCGGCCAGATGCTGCGCCAGATGCAGGAACACGGCGATGCCCGGACCGCGCTCCGCCGCGGCGAGCTGCCAGCTGTTGAGCGGCGTGCCGATCACGATCCAGAGCGAGTCGTCGAATCCGGGCAGCCAGGCCGATACATTGCTCGACGCGGCGGGACGCGAGGCCGCGCTCGCCGGGACCGACTGCGCACCGTTGCGGTACTCCGCGTCCAGAACCAGACGCGCGGTCCGGCCGTCGAGCGCCTCCAGCGCCGCACCGTCGCGCTTGCCGACGAGCAGCGTGGGCAGGTCGCCCAGACCGTCGCGGCTGTCGTAGTTCTGCGACACGACGAGGTTGGCGGGGCCGCCGGGGAAGTAGACCACCGCGCCCAGGGCGCCCTGGTCGGCGAGGGAATCGAGCCGGTTGCGCAGCGCGGGGCGCTCCGCGTTGAACAGGCGCTCGCCCTCGACCAGCGCGATGCGGCCGTCGACATCGGCGCGCAGGATGCCGTCCAGCAGCCAGTCGGGGCCGACGGAGACCAGTTCGCCGGTCACGCCGTCGGGCGGCGTCCGCCCGCTGTAGTACCAGGGCATGCTGGCGGGCGCGATGCGATCCGGCCCTTCGCCTATCTCGATGCCCCACGCGCGCGGCACGAAGAGCGGAATGTCGAAGGGGTGCGAAGTGGCGTCGCGCATCGCGGGCAGCGCGTCGAGCGCACGCGCCATCCAGTCGTGAACGGCGATGCCCGCGGGGGAGCCGGAACGGGCGCCGGGCGGACAGCGGGTGGTGCCGTCGAGTTGTGTGCATGCCTCGGCGTGGCGTGGATCGCGCACGATGCCGAGGTACTGCGCGATGCCCTCGTGGGCGCGCTCCCGCGGCGTCGCGTCCGGATCGAACAGATCGGCGATATTCCCGCCGCCCGTGCTCGGCGGTTGCGGCCCCGGTCCATCCGGGCCGTCGCCGTCGCCGTCGCCGCCGCCGCCGCCGCCGCCACACCCGCCAAGACACAACGCCAGTGCCACCAGGCACGAGCGCGCGTGCCAGTCTACGAGCCGCATCGCCGGTTCACTCTGAAGCTGAAAGGCTCAAGGATCGCGAGCATGCGCTGCACTTTCGTGACAGCGCCATGACGTGCGTCAGCAGACGCGCGAGATCATGCGGCCCGTGCGCTCGTCGCGATAGCGGATGGTGGTCTTCTTGAAGTTGAGATCCACGAACAGGACGGCCTTGGCGTCGCCGTTCTTCCACTGCATGCAGACGCTGGAATCGTTGGAGTACACCAGGTCGAACTTGCCGCGGAAGGCGGGATGCGACTTGCGGAATTCGAGCAGCTGCATGAGACGCCGCACGACCGGCTTCTCGACGCAGGCATCGACATCGTCGAGCGAGAAGTAGCCGCGATTGATGTCGCGCAGCTCGCCGGTGCGGTCCATGAGTTCGTCGTCGTTGGTGCCGGCGAGCAGGCCCACGTAGTAGACCTGCGGAATGCCGGGTGCGAAGAGCTGGATGGCGCGCGCCGCGATGTAGGCGTCGTCGTTCTGCTTGAGGGCGTCGTAGAAGGTGCAGGTGAGCTGGTAGATCGCGCCCACGCTGTGCACGTTGGCCGCCGACCGGCGCAGGATGGGGTCGGCGCTGCGCTGCGACACGTTGTCGATGACGGCCTGGATCTGCTCGGCCGGCAGGATGCCCTCGACATCGGGAATGCAGATGCCGTCGTGAGTGTCGAGCACCGTGATCTGGTTGCGCGGGCAGACGCGCAGCCAGTTCTTGAGATAGACGCTGTTGGCGTCGAGCAGCGAGTACAGCAGCAACGGCGGCAGCGCGAAGCCGTAGGGCCGCATGCCGCGCATGCCGATGGCGAACTGGTAGCTGGAGTGGTCGTGCACTTCTGGCAGGACCTCGGCGCCCATCGAGTTGGCGGCGCGGTGGAACCAGCCCAGGATGTCGTAGACATCCGGCTCCACCAGGAAGCAGCTGGTGCCGATCTTCTTGGTGGTGTAGCCGAAGGCGTCGAGCCGGAACAGCTTGACGCCGTGCCCGGTCATGACGCGGAGGTTCTCCTCCATGAAGTCGTAGGTGACCTCGGCGTCGTAGTTGAGGTCCACCTGCTTCTCGGTGAAGGTGCACCAGACGCGGCGCTTGCTGCCGTCGGCCAGCACCACCTCGCGGAAGGGCTCCTTCTCCTTCCGGATATGGATCTTGGCCAGGTCGTCGGGCGTGATCTCCCCGAGCGCGTCGACATCGACGAACAGTTCTGCGTAGCGGCTGTCCTTGCCCTTGGCAAGGTAGTCCTGGAACTCCGGTGACTCGTCGGCGATGTGGTTGAGCACCAGGTCGAGGCACATGTCGTACTCCGCCGCCATCGCCTCGAAGTCGTCCCAGTCGCCGTAGCGCGCGTCGATCTCGCGATGCGTCAGCGGCGAGAAGCCGCCGTCGGCGTTGGACGGAAACGGCGGCAGCAGATGGACGCCGCCGAAACAGCGCGAGAAGTGCTTCGTCAGCACCCCGTGCAGGTCGGCGATGTTGTCGCCCATGCGGTCGGGGTAGGCGATGAGCTGAGGCTGGTTGCGAAGGATCATGCGAGCGGGTGTATGACTGGACGGATGGGTGCGTCAGGCGAGGTAGCCGCCGTCGACGGTCAGGGATGTGCCGGTGACGTAGCTGGCCGCGTCGGACGCGAGGTAGAGCACGGCGGGCGCGATTTCTTCGGGCTGCGCCGTGCGCTTCATCGGGATGTAACGCAGGAATCGTTCCAGCTGCTCCTCGTCGCCGGTGAGGGCGCTGGCGAACTTGGTCTCGGTGAGCCCGGGCAGCACGCAGTTGCAGCGGATGCCCCAGTCGGCGCATTCCTTGGCGAAGGCCTGCGTCATGTTGATCACGGCGGCCTTGGTGATCGAATAGATGCCCTGATCCACCGCCGGTCGCACGCCGTTGATGCTGGCGATGTTCACGATCGCGCCGCCGCCGTGCTGCCGCATGCGGTGCGCCACGCGCGACGACAGGTCGAAGTAGCCGCGGATGTTCACCTGCAGGGTCTTGTCGACCATGTTGAGGTCGGTGTCGGCAATGTGGCCGAAGTAGGGGTTGGTCGCGGCGTTGTTGACCAGGATCCGGATCGGTCCGGCCTCGCGCTCCGCCTGCGCGACCAGCGCCTCGAGCGCCTCGGGGGTGCCCTGGTGGGCGGCGATGGCCGTTGCCTTGCCGCCGTCGGCGCGGATCGACTCCGCGACCGCCTCGCAGGCTTCCTGCTTGCGGCTGGAGATGATCACGTGGGCGCTGTGCTCGGCGAGCAGGCGGGCGGTGGCCTCGCCGATGCCGCGCGAGGCGCCCGTCACCAGGGCGACGCGATCGCTGAGGTCGAAGAGTCTGTGCATGGCGGTCTCCTGTCGTGCCGCGCCCGGCCGGCGGGGCGGAATGGGTCAGATCGAGGCGGCCGGTGCGGGCAGGCGCCGCCGGCCGATCACGATCAGCACCGTACCAAAGCCGAACATCAGCACCCCGTAGACCGCGGACGGCACCGACATCGCCGGCGAATGCAGCAGGGTGAGGGTGATGAGCAGACCCAGCGTTCCGTTCTTGATGCCCAGCTCCATCGCGCAGGTCAGCGCGTCGCGCGGCGCGAGGCCGGCCAGGGCGCCGCCGAACAGGCCCAGCGCGATGCCGGCAATGTTGAGCACGGCTACCGCGATGCCGGCGTCGCGGAACATGGGAACCGCATCGGCGCCGAGCTGCGCGACGATCAGCGCGATCAGCACGGCGAGCACGACGAGGCCGAATACCCCCACCGCGCGCTCTGCGCGCGCCGCCAGCGAGGGCCGCCAGGCGCGCAGTGCCATGCCGATGGCCACCGGCAGGATGACGATGGCACCCAGCGTCCCGATCGTGCGCAGGAAGGGGAGTCGCAACTCGGCGGCCGCCTCCGCGAGGTCCGGGCGCAGCGGGAACAGCCCGAGGGCGAGATTGATGATCAGCGGGAGACTCAGCACCGTGATCAGGCTGGCGGTCACGGTCAGGGTGATGGAGAGCGCCACGTTGCCGCGCGCGAAGAAGGTGAAGATGTTGGAGGTCGTCCCGCCGGGGCAGGCGGCGATGACCACCAGGCCCACCGCCAGCGCCGGATCCATGGGCAGCACCCACGCGATCACGATGGCGATGAGCGGCATCAGCACCACCTGCGTCGCCGTGCCGAAGGCGGTCGCGCGCGGGTAGACCACGATGTCGTGGAAATCCCGCCGCCGCAGTGTGAGACCGATGCCGGTCATGATGATGAACAGGGCCAGCGGGAGGCCGACATCGATCAGGATTGAGCTTTCCACGTAGTGTCCGTTGGGGGCAGGGGGGCGGTCAGATGCCGGCGACGTGCCGCGCGCGTGCGACGAGGACATGGACCATGCCGCCGAAGTCGCGATAGCGCGTGTTGGTGGTCTGACCCACCGCGTAGCGGTAGTAGATCTGCTGGGCGATGACCGCCAGCCGGAACAGGCCGAAGGCGATATAGAACTCGGGGTGGGGCACCGCGATGCCGGTCTGACGCTCGTAGAAGGCGAGGATGTCGTCCCGGCGCATCATCCCGGGGAGATTGGAGGGCTGCATGCGGATGGCTTCCAGCGCCGGATCGTCGCCGGCCTCGATCCAGTACGCCAGCGAGCAGCCCAGGTCGAGGAGGGGATCGCCGATGGTGCACATCTCCCAGTCGAGCACGCCGATGATGCGCAGCTCGTCGTCCGGGGAGAGCACGACGTTGTCGAAGCGGTAGTCGTTGTGGATCAGGCTGGCGCGGCCATCCTCGGCGCGCTGGTGCGCGTCCAGCCAGCTCATCACGTCATCGGCCTCCGGCGCATCCTCGGTCCGCGCGCGGCGGTAGCGCTCGTTCCAGCCGGCGATCTGCCGCGCCACATAGCCCTGGGGGCGTCCCAGATCCGCCAGGCCGGTGTCGGCCGGGGACAGCCGGTGGAGGTCGATCAGCGCTTGCCAGAAGCGCTCGCAGAGGCCGGCGGCGGCGCCGGCATCGAGGTGCATGCCGGCCGGAAGATCGCGGCGCAGGATGATGCCTTCGAGCTTCTCCATGACGTAGAAGGGCGCGCCGAGCACCGTCTCGTCCTCGCACTGCGCCAGCGGCCGCGGGACCGGGTAGTGCCCGTGCAGCCCGGACATGACCCGGAACTCGCGTCCCATGTCGTGGCCGGACCTGGGACGCGTCCCGAAGGGCGGGCGCCGCAGGATCAGCGTCCGCTCGCCGAAGTCGAGGGCATAGGTGATGTTGCTGGCGCCACCGGGATACTGCGCCACCCTCGGGGGCGTATCGGGCAGATGGTCGACGTGGTCACGCAGCCACGGCAGCAGTGCGTCGAGGTCGAGGGTGTCCTCTTCCCGCACGGCCTGCGGCTGGTCGACGAGGTGGCGGCTGTCTCCTCCCGTGTCGGCCGGCATGGCGGCTAGCGCGACGAGACGGAGCCCCCGGGCGGTGTCCCCGGTTCCGAGAAGATGCGGTCGAGCCGCTCCTCGTGGCTGGGGCCGGTATCGCTGGTGCCGTCCTCGGACAGCGCAATCGTCAGTCCGTAGTGGACGCCGATGGCACCGACCCCGATGGCGGCGACCACCACGACCGAGCGTACGATTGTGTTCCCCATGCTCCTCCCTCCTGTGTGATTCCGGACGCGGGTGCGACGGGCGGCAAGCAACCCGTACGCTGAGCAGCGATAATAACGCGCATGGCCGGCGCTGCTGGCGCCGGGTCAAGCCTCTTCCACCAACGCGATGCCGCCATTGAGCGACCACCACGCCAGCGAGATCGATCCGCCCCGGGCGCCGTACCGCGCCCAGGCGCGCGCCGAGCTGCCCACGCCGTTCGCGACCTTCACCCTGTCGGTCTACACCGACGACGACGACAAGGAGCATCTCGCGATCACGCTGGGCGACGTTGCCGAGTGCCGGGAGCCGGCGCCGCTGCTGCGCATCCATTCCGAGTGCCTGACCGGGGATGCGCTGTTCTCGCTGCGCTGCGACTGCGGCTTCCAGCTCGAGCACGCGCTCCAGCGGATCGCCGTCGAGGGCCGCGGGGCGCTGCTCTACCTGCGCCAGGAAGGCCGCGGCATCGGCCTCGCCAACAAGATCCGCGCCTATGCGCTGCAGGATCAGGGTCACGACACGGTGGAGGCCAATGTCCGGCTCGGCTTTCCGGCGGATGCGCGCAACTACGACATCGCACTCGCCATACTCGCCGACCTGGGCATGGCCCGGGTCCGCCTCATGACCAACAACCCGCGCAAGATCAAGGCGCTGAACGATGCCGGCATCGAAGTGGTGGAGCGCGTGCCCATCGAGTGCGGCCGCAACCCGCACAACGAGAGCTACCTGACCACGAAGGCCGGGCGGCTCGGTCATCTCATGCGTACGCCGGAATCGGGCTGAGCGCATCGCCATGGGTGCTGAGAAACGCAGGCGCGGCGTCGGCATCGTCGGCGAGCTCGGATCGCTGACCGTCCAGACCTACCGGCTCTCGCGCTCCTTCTCGCCGCTGGTGCGGCTGCTCGCGCACGAGCACGATGTCACGCGCGACGAGCTGTCGGCGGCGGTCGACACCATCTTCGAGGGGCTCTATGCGCACCCGGCGACCCGCTCGGTGGAGCGCATCACGCAGCACCTGCGCGCGCGCCGCCTGATCCCGGACGAGCAGTCCACCGAGGATCTCATCCGCTTCGTGGTCGACCAGCTGCTGCAGCGCAGCCCGGTGCCGGTGCCCCAGGCCCTGGTCGACGAGTTCTGGCAGTTCTTCGAGGAGCTGTTCTCCAGCGAGGAGATCAAGGGACTCGGCGAGATGTCCCTCGACATGGTGCGGCTGGTCATCACCACCTACGAGCCGCTGCTCACCGAGGTCATCAACATCCTGAAGGCGGGACGGCGCTTCAACCAGTGGCAGATCCAGGAGCTGCTGCGCCGGGCCGCCACGGTGCGCGAGGACATCGCCATCGTGCGCCGCCAGTTGCGGGCGCTGCGCTGGGTGCGCCCCTTCTTCCAGGCCGATCCGAAGGATTTCCACCAGCAGGCCCAGATCGTGGTCGCGATGGTGCGCGAGTTCGGGCCCTTCTTCATCAAGATGGCCCAGGTCGCCGCGGCCAATGCCGATTTCCTGCCCGAGGAGATCGCGCGCGAACTGTCGGTCTTCCACGAGGATGTACCGCCGATGACCCCGGAGGAGGTCAACGAGGCCTTCCTGGAGAGCTTCGGCAAGCTGCCCGCCGATCTCTACATGGGGTTCGACGCCGAGAAGCCTCTGCGTTCGGGCTCCATCGGCTCGGTCTATCTGGCCAAGAAGCCCTTCGTCGAGAACGGGATGGAGGTCCTGCGCCCGATCATCGTGAAGGTCGGCCGCCACAACATCGACCGCGAGTTCGCCATCGGCAAGCTGGTGATCGGGCTGGCTATCCTGTCGAGCCAGTACTGGGCGCCGCATTCGAAGCTGGCGCCCTTCCTGCGCGCGCTCCAGGAACAGGTCGACGAGTTCGTGGTCGGCTTCCTGCAGGAACTCGACTTCGAGGACGAGGCGCGCAACCAGATCCGTTTCCATGCCCGCGCCCGGGATACCGGGGTGTGGCGCGTGCCTGCGCTGTACGGTGCATCGCGACGGGTCCTGGAGATGGAGTTCCTGTCGGACGGCGACAGCCTGCTGCGCGCGCTGCGCCGGCAGACACCATCGGCCCGCAAGCGCTTCCGCGCCCAGGTGGCGCAGCGACTGCTCTACACGATCCTGCACCACGCGCTGGTGTACAAGGAAATGCACGGGGATCTGCATCCCGGCAACATCATGATCGGCTCCGACAACGCCCTCTACCTCATCGACTGGGGCAACACGGTGCCGCTGACGGGCAAGTGGAATGCGGTGTGGGACTACGTGTCCGGCGCGTGCCTGGCCGACGTCGACCTGCTCACCGACGCGCTCATCCGCATCAGCACCGCGCCCGAGGCCAACGCCGCGCGTCGCGCCGAGATCCGGGCGCTGCTGGCGGAAACGCTCGCCAAGCGCGGCATCAAGCCGCTCGGCGCACGCAATCTGGTGCGGGAGCTGCGCCACGGCGGTCTGGCGTCGCTGCACCGGCGCGGGCAGGCGATCCTCCACCTGATCTCGAACACGCAGCATCTCGGGCTGGTGGTGCGTGGTGACTACACCCATCTCTCCCGCGCGCTGATGGCTGCCGCGGGCAGCTTCGGATCACTCTACGAGGGCGTGCCGCGGCGCAGGATGCTCCGCGACCTCGCGGGCAGCGTGCTGCGCCTGCCTTTGCTCTACTCGCGCGATCGCGTGCGCAACGAGGTGCGCGACCTCCGGCGGCGGCTGGCGCTGCAGCCGGCCGCCCGTCCCGCCGCGGCGCTCGAGGTGCTGCCGCGCGACCGGCCCGAGGCGCTCTCCGCGCCGGCGGAGATGCCGAAGCACGGACAGCACGGGCGATGAGCGGCGCCTACGCGCTGGCGCGACCGCTGCTCTATGCGCTCGACGCCGAGCGCGCGCACTGGCTGACCGTGCGCGCGCTGGCCGCGGCGCCCGCTCTGGCGGGATGGGTCGGGGAGCGGGTCGAGGACCCGGTCGCGTTGTTCGGGTTGTCCTTCGGCAATCGGGTGGGGCTCGCCGCCGGTGCCGACAAGGACGCGCTCGCGGTGCGCGGCTTCGCCGGGCTCGGGTTCGGATTCGTCGAGGTCGGCACGCTCACCCCGAGGGCGCAGGGCGGCAATCCGCGGCCGCGCGTCTTCCGCGCGGTCCGGCAGGGCGCGGTCATCAACCGGCTCGGCTTCAACAACGGTGGCATCGACGCGGCCATGGCCCGTCTGCGGAGCCGGCCCGAAGGTCTCGTGGTCGGGGTCAACATCGGCAAGAACCGGGACACCGCAGCGGCGGATGCCGCCGACGACTACCGGTACTGCCTGCAACGGGCGCACGATGTCGCCGACTACATCACCGTCAACATCTCCTCGCCGAACACGCCCGGTCTGCGCGACCTGCAGCAGGACGATGCGCTGATGGCGCTGCTCGGTGCCATTGCCGAGGAGCGCGCGCGGCTGGCGGATGCGCAGGGGCGGCGGACACCGGTGCTGCTCAAGCTCGCCCCCGACCTGACCGACGATGCCATCGCCTCGCTGGCAGCGACGGCGCGCGAGCACGGCATCGACGGGCTGATCGCCACCAATACCACGGTCACCCGGCCGGAGGGCCTGCCGGCCGCCTTCGCCGATCAGGCCGGTGGGCTTTCCGGACGGCCGCTGGCCCCGCTTGCGGGGCACGTCATGCGCACCCTGCGGCGGGCCTGCGGCCCGGACTATCCGCTCGTCGGGGTCGGCGGCATCGACAGTCCCGAAGCCGCCCGGCAACGCATCGCGGACGGCGCCGACCTCATCCAGTTGTACACCGGCCTGGTGTACGAGGGGCCGTCGCTGCCGGCGCGCCTGGCCGGGGCGGTCCGCGACGGGGCGCGTTCCTAGCTGGTGCTCGCCGTTCCGAGCGGGCACAATGCACTGCAACAATATCAGGGAGAGAGAGTTCCGCATGACGACAAGCAGAATCCTTGCGAGTCTCGCACTGTGCGCGCTTGCCGGCTCGGCATACGCGGTCAGCAGCAAGTACGAGGACAGCCCCTATGCCGCCGGCTTCGGCAGCTACACCATCGTCGACGGCGAGCGTCAGTGGGATGACGACTTCGGCTACCAGGTGACCTTCGGGCTGCCGCTGTCCTGGGAGGACACGGCGCTGGAGCTCTCGTTCTTCAATGGCGCCTTCGAGCGCGACATCGACGGCGAGGATGACTACCACGCCGGCATCACGGTCGATCTCGTCCGCGATTTCGGCGGCATCAGCTTCCTCTCGCGCACCGACGTGACGCCGTACGCGCTCGCCGGCATCGGCGCTGTGCGTGACGACGTGCAGGGTGACGACGAGATCCGGCCGATGGCCAATGTGGGCGGCGGTGCCCTGTTCGGCCTGCCGGTATGGGGCATGGGTCTGCGCACCGAGTTCCGTCTCATCGGTCAGCACGAGTCGCTGTCCGCGCCGGGGGCCAGTCTGCTGCTCGACTACCGCTTCCTGGTCGGTCTGCAGCTGCCGCTTTCGCCGTTGTTCGCTTCCGGCGAAGCGCCGGTCGAACCGCTGCCCGAGGAGGAGGCCTGCGAGGTCGCCGTGGTCGATCCGGTCACTGGCCGCACCGACTGCCGCAACGATTCCGACGACGACGGCGTCGACGACACCATGGATCAGTGCCCCGGCACCGAGCCCGGCGTCACCGTCGACGAGGCCGGCTGCCCGCCGGTCACCGGCGGCGAGGACAGCGACGGCGACGGGGTCATGGACGCCGACGATCAGTGCCCGGACACCTTCACGGGCGTGACCGTCAACACCGCCGGCTGTGCCGAACCGCAGCCGCTGGTCCTGCCGACGCTGACGTTCCATTACGACACAGCGCGCCTGACCGGTGGCGCGCAGGGCGTGCTCGACGAGGTGGCGGCGATGCTCCGCGGCCAGCAGGATCTCACCATCGAGATCATCGGGCACACCGACAGCCGCGGGGACGACGGCTACAACCAGCGCCTCTCCGAGGAGCGTGCCGCAGCGGTGAAGACGCGCCTGCAGGGGCTGGGTATCGCGGCTGCCCGCATGAGCACGACCGGCCGCGGCGAGAGCCAGCCGGTGGCCAGCAACGAGACCGAGGAAGGCCGTGCCGCCAATCGCCGCGTGACCTTCTGGCTCTACCTCGAGTAGGCGGTCGGGCAATCGATGCACCGTCGGGGCGGTCCCATCGGGCCGCCCCGCTTCGTTACGCCTTCGGAGACATTCCCATGAATCGCGCACAGCGGCAGGACGCACCGACACCGGCATCGCCGTGCACCGGGGTGTGCACGCTGGACGCGGCCGGTCGCTGCTGCATCGGCTGCCTGCGGACGGGTGACGAGATCATGGAGTGGCCGGCGGCGGACGCCGCCCGCCGGCACGAGATCCTGCGCGCGATCGCGCACCGCCGGCTGCAGGCGGGACCGGCGGCCAACGGCAGCGGAGAGGTGCAATGACGCAGCCGGCGGCGGTACCGCACCGCGTGCGCATTCCGGTGCGGTGGGGTGACATGGACGCGCTCGGCCACGTCAACAACGCGCGCTTCTTCACCTACGACGAGGACGTGCGCCTGGGCTTCTTCTCCGAGCTCATGGCCGGCGACAAGCAGTTCTGGACCGAGTACGGCCTCATCCTGGCCCACATCGCGTGCGACTTCGTGGCGCAGCTGCGCGCGCCCACCGAGCTCGACGTGCACTATGGCCTCAGCCGGATCGGCGGCAAGAGCTTCGAGACGCGCGCCCTCATGCACGATGGCGACACGCTGGTCGCCCGCACCCGGGCGGTCGTGGTCTGGTACGACTACCGCCAGCAGTCCACGCTGGCCATCCCGGACGGCGTGCGCGCGCGGCTGCAGCCCTACCTCCTGCCGGCAGAAGAGGCCTCAACCTAGGCGCGGCCGCGTCTCTCGGCCGCTGGCGGCGAACCGCCGTTCCGGCGCCGGAACGGCGGCCTGCCGGTTCAGATGTCGCGCGCCTGATCCGCCGCGTTGCCGACGTAGTCCGCGGGTGTCATGGCCAGCAACCGGTCGCGCGCCTCGACCGGGATGTCGAGCCCGTTGATGAACTCGCGCAGCGCGTCGCGCTCGATGCGGCGCCCGCGGGTCAGCCGCTTGAGCTGCTCGTAGGGCTCGGGCAGGCCGTAGCGCCGCATGACCGTCTGCACCGCCTCACCGAGGACCTCCCAGTTGTCGTCGAGTTCGCGGCCGAGACGCCAGGCATCGGCCTCGAGCTTGCCGGTGCCCTTCATGATCGACTCGTAGGCGAGCACACCGTGGGCGACGCCGACGCCGATGTTGCGCAGCACGGTCGAATCGGTGAGGTCGCGCTGCCAGCGCGAAACCGGCAGCTTGCCCGCAAGGTGATCGAGAATGGCGTTGGCCATGCCCAGGTTGCCCTCGGCGTTCTCGAAATCGATGGGATTGACCTTGTGCGGCATGGTCGAACTGCCGACCTCGCCGTCCACCATGCGCTGGCGGAAATAGCCCAGCGAGACATAGCCCCAGACGTCGCGGCAGAAGTCGATCAGGACGGTATTGGCGCGCATGAGGGCGTGGAAGTACTCGGCCATGAAGTCGTGCGGCTCGATCTGGGTGGTCGCCGGAGTCGGCGACAGCCCGAGCCCTTCGATGAAGCGCGCCGAGAAATCCGGCCAGTCGACGTCCGGGTAGGCCGCCATGTGCGCGTTCCAGTTGCCGGTGGCGCCGTTGAGCTTGCCCATGATGCGCACGTCCGCCAGCTGTTCGCGCTGACGGGCGAGGCGGTGCACGAATACCGCCAGCTCCTTGCCGAGGGTGGTCGGCGATGCGGGCTGGCCGTGCGTGCGCGACAGCATGGGCTGCTCGGCGTACATGCGACCGAGCTCGGCGATGCGCGCGGTGAGGTTCTCCAGCCCCGGCAGCAGCACGCGTTCGCGGCACTCGCGCAGCATGAGCGCGTAGGCGAGGTTGTTGATGTCCTCCGATGTGCACGCGAAGTGCATGAATTCCTTGACCTTCGACAGCTCCTCGTGGGCGCCGATGCGCTCCTTGAGGTAGTACTCCACCGCCTTCACGTCGTGATTGGTGGTCTGCTCGATCTGCTTGACGCGCTGCGCCTCGTCGATGTCGAAGTTCTCGGCGATCTGCTCGAGCCGGTCCTGCGCCGAGGTC
Source organism: Algiphilus sp. (assembly GCF_023145115.1). NCBI lineage: Bacteria > Pseudomonadati > Pseudomonadota > Gammaproteobacteria > Nevskiales > Algiphilaceae > Algiphilus > Algiphilus sp. Next base: position 16,825 of record NZ_JAGLEJ010000022.1, on the reverse strand, counting down.
GACAGCGGCGTCACCTCCGGAATCGCGTCGGAGGCGGCGAGCGCTTCCAGCCAGCGGATCTCGACCAGCACGCGGAAGCGGATCAGTCCGTACTCGGAACAGATTTCGCGCAGTTCCCAGGTCTTGTCGGCATAGCGGCCGTCGACCGGTGAGAGCGCGGAGAGCGAAGTCAATTGCATCAGGGAATCCCGGGTCGGGGCGGCGTGGATGGGGTGGCCGCCAGTGTCGTCGGCGCGCATTTTAAGGCACGCTCGTCCCGGAGCCGAGCAACCGACGACAGGAGTGCCAGCATGGCCGAGATGCGCACCCGCACCGAGCACGACTCGATGGGCCCGGTGGCGGTTCCCGAGAACGCTCTCTGGGGCGCCCAGACACAGCGCGCCATCGACAACTTCCAGTTCTCGGAGCTGCGATTCCCGCGCGCCTTCCTGCGCGCGCTGGGCCTGGTCAAGGCGTCGGCGGCGCACGCCAACCGCGAGCTCGGCGTGCTGGGAGCGCCGGTGGCCGATGCGGTCGCGGCCGCCGCCGAGCGCGTCGCGGCCGGCGAGGTCGACGACGCCTTCGCGGTGGATGTCTTCCAGACGGGGTCGGGCACCTCCACCAACATGAACGCCAACGAGGTGATCGCGCGCCTCGCCAGCGATGCCAGCGGGCAGACCGTCCACCCCAACGATCACGTCAACGCCAGCCAGTCGTCCAACGACGTCATCCCGACCACCATTCACGTGGCGGCGCTGCTGGCCGTCGAGGAGGCGTTGCTGCCCGCGCTGACATCCCTGGGGCAGGGCATCCGGACGCGCGCCGGCACGCTCGCCGAGCACGTCAAGACCGGTCGCACCCACCTGATGGATGCCATGCCGGTGCGGCTGGACCAGGAAGCCGGCGCCTGGGCCACGCAGATCGAGCTGTCCGCCGAGCGCCTGCGCGCGACCCTGCCGCGACTGTGCGAGCTGGCGCAGGGCGGCACCGCGGTGGGCAGCGGCGTCAACGCGCCCGAGGGTTTCGCCAAGGCGTTCTGCGAGGCGCTGTCGGAGCGCACCGGGCAGTCGTTCACGCCGGCGCGCGACACCTTCGCGGCGCTGGCGTGCCAGGACACCGCCGTGGAGCTGTCCGGCCAGCTGCGGGCGCTGGCGGTGGCACAGATGAAGATCGCCAACGATCTGCGCTGGATGAACTCGGGGCCGCTCGCCGGCCTCGGCGAGATCGCGCTGCCCGCGATTCAGCCCGGGTCGTCGATCATGCCCGGCAAGGTCAACCCGGTGCTCCCCGAGGCGGTGTGCATGGTGGCTGCCCAGGTGATGGGCAACGACGTCACCGTCGGCGTGGCGGGGCAGTCCGGCAGCTTCCAGCTCAACGTCATGCTGCCGGTGATCGCCTACAACCTGCTGCAGTCGATCGCGCTGCAGGCCGCCGCCTGCGAGGCGCTGGAGCCGGTGATCGCGGGTTTCGAGGTGCGCGCGGAGACCCTGGTGCGCGCGCTGGAGCGCAATCCCATCCTGGTCACCGCGCTCAACCGCGAGATCGGCTACGACAAGGGCGCGGCAATCGCCAAGCGCGCCTACGCCGAGGGCCGGAACGTGCTCGATGTCGCGCTCGAGGACAGTGGATTGTCCGAGGAGCGCCTGCGCGAGCTGCTCGATCCGCGCGGCCTGACCGGGTAGGCGGAAGACGAATCGGCTAGCATGTCGCGCCCGGTCCATAGCCCTTTCCCGCAATGACCACGATCCGCCAGGACGACTTCATCGAGTCGATCGCCGACGCCTTCCAGTACATCAGCTACTACCACCCCCTGGACTACATCCAGGCGCTGGGCGCGGCCTACGAGCGCGAGGAATCGCCGGCGGCGAAGGACGCCATCGCGCAGATCCTCACCAACTCGCGCATGTGCGCCGAGGGGCGCCGGCCGATCTGCCAGGACACCGGCATCGCACTGGTCTTCCTGAAGGTCGGCATGAACGTGCGGTGGGACAGCACGATGTCGGTGCAGGCGATGGTCGACGAGGGCGTGCGGCGCGCCTACGGCAACCCGGACAACGTGCTCCGCGCCTCCGTGCTCGCGGATCCCGCGGGCAAGCGCCAGAACACGAAGGACAACACACCGGCGGTGGTGCACTACGAGATCGTGCCCGGCGACGGGCTCGAGGTGATCTGCGCGGCGAAGGGGGGCGGTTCGGAGGCCAAGAGCAAGCTCGTCATGCTCAATCCGTCCGACTCCATCGTCGACTGGGTCCTGAAGACGGTGCCCACGATGGGGGCGGGCTGGTGCCCGCCCGGCATCCTCGGCATCGGCATCGGCGGCACGCCCGAGAAGGCGGCGCTGCTCGCCAAGGAATCGATCATGGCGCCGGTGGACATCCAGGAGCTGATCGCGCGCGGCCCGCAGAACCGCCTCGAGGAGCTGCGCCTGGAGCTCTACGAGAAGGTCAACGCGCTGGGCATCGGCGCGCAGGGCCTGGGCGGGCTGACCACGGTGCTGGACGTCAAGATCCTCGACTATCCGACGCACGCCGCCAATCTGCCGGTCGCGATGATCCCGAACTGCGCCGCCACCCGCCACGTACACTTTCACCTCGACGGAAGCGGTGCGGCCCATCTGCCGGCGCCGAAGCTCGAGGACTGGCCCGACGTCACCTGGCAGGCCGATACCGAGGTCGCCACCCGGGTCGACCTCGACGCGCTCACGCCCGAGGAGGTCGCGAGCTGGAAGCCCGGGCAGACGCTGCTGCTCAACGGGAAGATGCTCACCGGCCGCGACGCCGCGCACAAGCGCATCGCCGACATGCTCGCGCGCGGCGAGCCGCTGCCGGTGGATTTCACCAACCGCGTGATCTACTACGTCGGTCCGGTCGATCCGGTGCGCGACGAGGCCGTCGGTCCGGCCGGGCCGACCACGGCCACGCGCATGGACAAGTTCACCGAGACCATGCTGTCGCAGACCGGGCTCATCGCGATGGTCGGCAAGGCCGAGCGCGGTCCGCAGGCCATCGAGGCCATCCGCGCGCACGGCTCCGCCTACCTGATGGCGGTAGGCGGTGCGGCCTATCTGGTCTCCAAGGCCATCCGCTCGGCGAAGGTGGTCGGATTCGAGGATCTGGGCATGGAAGCCATCTACGAGTTCGAGGTCACCGACATGCCGGTGACGGTGGCGGTCGACGCATCCGGCGAATCGGTCCACCGGACCGGTCCCGCGCAGTGGCAGGCCCGCATCGGCAAGATCCCGGTCGTGACCGACTGATCCCCCGGAGATGCTCGTGCTACGCAGCTTCCGTTTGCTGAGCCTTGTCGGATTCCTGGCCTGCGCCGGCGCCATGGCCTTCGCGCTCTGGCTGGAGCACTTCGGCGGTCTCGAACCGTGCCCGATGTGCATCTTCCAGCGTATCGCCATGATCGCGGCCGGGGTCGTGTTCCTGGTCGCGGCGCTGCACGGACCCGGCGCAGCCGGGCGCTGGGTCTACGCGCTGCTGGTATGGCTGACGGCCGGCGCCGGCGCGGTGATCGCGGGGCGCCATGTCTGGCTGCAGAGTCTGCCGGAGGATCAGGTACCGGCCTGCGGACCCACCCTCGACTTCCTGGTCGATGCGCTTCCCATCTGGGAGGTCGTGACCACGGTGCTGAGCGGCGACGGCAACTGCGCGATCATCGACTGGTCCTGGATGGGGCTGTCGCTGCCCGCCTGGACGCTGGTGGGTTTCGTGGCGCTCATGATCTGGGCGCTGCTCGCCGCGATCCTGCCCCGGCCCACGACCACCGTCTGATCCCTATCACCCGCAACGGAACGCCTGCCATGTCCTACGCCACCACCGATCTCTCCGACGCGCACCCCGAAGCCGCGGTCCTGGAACCGCTCTTCCTCGACTTCGGCGGCAACATCGATTTCCACGGACCGGCGCACACCCTCAAGATCCACGAGGACAACACGCTGGTGCGTGCTGCGCTGGAGCAGCCCGGCGAGGGCAAGGTGCTCGTGGTCGACGGCGGCGGGAGCATGCGCTGTGCACTGCTGGGGGACCAGCTCGCCGAACTCGGCGTCAAGAACGGCTGGGCCGGCGTGATCGTCTACGGCTGCATCCGGGATTCGGCGGCCATCGAGGAAATGGCCATCGGCGTCAAGGCGCTCGCGACGCACCCGCGCAAGTCGGAGAAGCGGGGCGCCGGCATCGAGAGCATCGCCGTGCATTTCGGTGGCGCAACCATCCACCCGGGCGACATGGTGTACTGCGATTCGGACGGCGTGCTGGTCTCCCGCGAGCCCCTCAGCGCCTGACATCCGCCGAATTGCTGCAGTGCGATTGCACGCCCTGCGGCCGTCGGGTATATTCGCGCCCCCTTCGAAAGCGCGCCTCTGAAGGCCGCCGTCGGGGAGGCCTCCGTCAGCTCGGCCGTCGCGGAGCGCTGCCGGCTGCCGGGTGTGTCGACGCACCGAGGATCAGCCTACAGGTTCGCCGACGCCGCACGCCATCGCATACCTCAACTGAAGGACTTTCAACCCTATGAGCATGTCCCGCGAAGAGCAGATCAAGCAACTCGAGAACGACTGGGCGAACAATTCGCGCTGGAAGGGCGTCAAGCGCCCGTATTCCGCCGCCGACGTCGTCCGGCTGCGGGGCTCGGTGCAGCCCGAGTACACCATCGCCCGTCAGGGCGCCGAGAAGCTCTGGAACCTGGTCAACGGCGGCGCCAAGAAGGGTTATGTGAACAGCTTCGGCGCGATCTCCGCCGGACAGGCCATGCAGCAGGCCAAGGCCGGCCTCGAGGCCGTCTACCTCTCGGGCTGGCAGGTCGCCGCCGACGGCAACACTTCCGAGACCATGTACCCGGACCAGTCGCTGTACGCCTACGACTCGGTGCCGACCATGGTCCGCCGCATCAACAACACCTTCAAGCGCGCCGACGAGATCCAGTGGAAGAAGCTGTGCGACGGCGAAATGGACGAGAAGGAAGCCATCGACTACTTCCTGCCCATCGTCGCTGACGCGGAAGCCGGCTTCGGCGGCGTGCTGAACGGCTTCGAGCTGATGAAGAACATGATCCAGAACGGTGCCGCGGGCGTGCACTACGAGGATCAGCTGGCGGCGGTCAAGAAGTGCGGCCACATGGGCGGCAAGGTGCTCGTGCCGACCAAGGAAGCCATCGAGAAGCTGGTCGCGGCCCGTCTGGCCGCCGACGTCTGCGGCGTGCCGACCATCGTGCTCGCGCGCACCGACGCCGAGGCCGCCAACCTGATCACCTCGGACCACGACGCCAACGACGCGCCGTTCCTCACCGGTCAGCGCACCGCCGAGGGCTTCTACCGCGTCAAGAACGGCCTCGAGCAGGCGATTTCCCGCGGCGTGGCCTACGCGCCCTTCGCCGACCTCGTCTGGTGCGAGACCGGCACCCCGGATCTCGGCTTCGCCAAGGAGTTCGCCGACGCCGTCCGCAAGGAGAACCCTGGTCAGCTGCTGGCCTACAACTGCTCGCCGTCGTTCAACTGGAAGAAGAACCTCGACGACAAGACCATCGCGAAGTTCCAGGAAGAGCTGGCCAGCTACGGCTACAAGTACCAGTTCATCACCCTCGCGGGTATCCACATCAACTGGTACAACACCTTCCAGTTCGCGTACAACTACGCGCGCGGCGAGGGCATGAAGCACTACACCGACATGGTGCAGCAGCCCGAGTTCGCGGCCCGCGAGAAGGGCTACACCTTCGTGTCGCACCAGCAGGAAGTGGGCGCCGGCTACTTCGACGACGTCACCACCGTGATCCAGGGCGGTGCCTCGTCGGTGACCGCGCTGACCGGCTCGACCGAGGAAGAGCAGTTCGGCTGATCGCGTCGCGATCGCTGGACGAAGGAAGGGGCCCGGCATTGCCGGGCCCTTTTCGTTGGGCGGTGGCTCAGCGCTGCGTGTCCGGTATGCGCTCGGCGTCGTCGAGGGACTGGATGAACTGGCGCTCGCGGTAGAAGCGCGCCACCACGCTGAACACGATGCCCGCGGTCAGCACCATCCAGGCGAAGAAGTAGAAGTAGTCGGCGCCGGTCATGCGGTAGGTGCTGACGCGGGTATCCGCGGAGAAGGTGCCGCGCGTGACCAGCGGCTCCTGCTGCACGGTCTTCAGCGCCACCGTGCCGGCGCCGCTGTCGACCGCCGAAACCAGGTAGGTGCCGCCCAGCGGCCGCGTGCTGCCGTCGTCCGCGACGACCTCCACGCCCGTGGCGCCGACGATGTCGATCCGCTGCGACGGCTCGAAGCGGGCGATGTCCTCGAAGCGCAGGCGGGTGGGGTCGCCGGCAATCATGGCGGTCGGCGCCAGCGGCTCCTGGATCTGCTTGTTGACCACGGTGGTGATGACGTTGCCCACCGACACCGACAGCAGGTAGAAGGCAACGATGAAGGACTTCATCGCGTTGGGCGCCTGCGTGTAGGCGAATTCCAGCGCCGTGATCGAGACCATGACCTCGGCCGCCGTGATGACCACGTAGGCCAGGAACTGCCAGCCGATCGACACCGTCTCGCCGTCCGCCATGCGGCCCTCGGCCCAGCCGACGATGAAGAAGGACACCGAGGTCAGCATCAGGCCGGCCGCGATCTTGCCCAGCGACGGCGTTCCCACGTAGCGCCTCAGGAAGGGATAGAGCAGGAAGGTGAACAGCGGCGTCAGCGTGAGGATCAGGACCGGGTTGGCGGCCTGGATCTGGCTGGGCAGCAGCTCGATGGTGGTGAAGCCCAGGTTGATGGTCTTGTCCATCAGCCCGTTCTGCGCCTGGATCACCCAGGTCGAGGCGGTTTGATCGAACAATGACCAGAAGAAGGCGACGAAGCCGAAGTAGATGACCGCCAGCACGCCGATCGCGCGCAGGCCCTGCGGGCTCTTCAGCTCGGCGAGGAAGCGCTGCCGGAAGGGCTTGATGGCAATGAACTCGCGTCGCCCGGCCCAGAACACGAAGGTGGCCAGGAACATCAGCGCCCCGGGCGTGCCGAAGGCGACCTGCGGACCGACGGTCTCCAGCAGCACCGGCGTCAGCAGGGTCGAGACGAAGGCGCCGAGATTGATCGACAGATAGAAGTAGCTGTAGACGCGTTCCAGCATGTGCGCCTGGTGCGGCTGGAACTGGTCGCCGACGTGCGCCGAGACGCACGGCTTGATGCCGCCGGAGCCCATCGCGATGAGGCCCAGCCCGAGCGCCAGCCCCTCGCGCGACTCGTTGAGGGCCAGCACCACGTGGCCGGCGCAGTAGACCAGCGACAGCAGGATGATGGTGCGGTACTTGCCGAGGAAGATGTCCGACAGCAGTGCCCCGACGAAGGGGGTCGCGTAGACCGCGATGCTGAACTGGTGGTACCAGATCGTGGCCTCGGACTGCGAGAAGGCCAGGTACTGGGTCATGAACACCACCAGGATGGCGCGCATGCCGTAGTACGAGAAGCGCTCGGCGAGCTCGTTGCCGATGATGTACGGGATGCCCGGGGGCATGCGTTGGCTGCTCCGCATCGTCATTCGGCCTTCTTGCTGTGGTGGCGCGCGACCAGTAGCCGCGCAAGAGTCGTGCCGCCGTGCCGCGAGGATCGCGACGATCCGATTCTGTCATGAAGGCGTCAGGTTGGGGGGAGACGCCCCCGCAAAGCGAAAGGCCCGGCAGAGCCGGGCCTTTCGGGGTATTGCGTGACGCTGAGGGCGATCAGACCGCGATCTCGCCGCCGTCGTCGCGGGTGATGACGATGGTCGCCGAGCGCGGCAGCACGCCGGCCTGACCCGCCTGGGTGGCGTCGCGCGACGGGTTCGGCCAGTTGCCCTCGCCATTCTCGCCGGGGTGCTGGACGTTGACGAACAGGGTCCGGTTGTCCGGCGTGGCGGTGATGCCGGTGATCTCGCAGCCGGTCGGCCCGACCAGGAAGCGCCGCAGCTGGTTGTCGGCGGCGGGGCGGCCCACGAAGGTGCCCTGCGTCTGCGACTGACCCTCGAGGGTGCTGGTGATGGCGATGCCGTCGCCGTCGCCCACGGCGCCCGGATTGCATACCAGCATCTGGTTGTTGGTCCGGTCGCCCAGCGAGCTGTCGTCGGTCTGGATCCAGAGCAGGCCGCGATCGTCGAACCAGAGACCGTCCGGGCTGGCGAAGTCGTTGTCATCGTCCAGGCCGGAGATGTTGACGCTGCCCGCATCGGCGGTGGCGGACGCACCGAAGGCGAAGATGTCCCACTGGAAGCCGGTGGCCGCGCTGCGCGAGCCGTTCTCGCGCCAGCGGATGATGTGGCCGTTGACGTTGCCGGTGCGGCCGTTCTCGTCCTCGTAGGTGCGCGGATTGGCGCCATCGAGGGCATCCAGCGAGCGGATGCTGTCGTTGTTGTTGGTGAGCGTCATGTAGACCTCGCGGTTGCGCGGATTCACCGCGCCCCATTCGGGGCGGTCCATGCGCGTGGCACCCACCACGTCGGCGGCCAGGCGCGTGCCCACCAGCACTGCGGCGAGCGAATCGAAGGGATAGGGCGTGGTGCCGGCATCGAGGCCATTGGACCCCGGCTCCAGGGCCACCCACACGCCGGTGCCGTCCTCGTTGAAGCGGCACACGTAGAGCGTGCCCTCGTCGAGGTACTTGTCGCCGGCACCGGGATCGGTGGCGTCGGCCGGGTCCCAGTTCTCGGCGGACACGAACTTGTAGATGTACTCGCCGCGCGAGTCGTCTCCCATGTACAGGACCACGGGCTCGCCCGCGATGGCCGGGGCCGCCCAGGCACCCTCGTGACCGAAGCGGCCGAGCGCAGTACGCTTGTTCGGCGTCGAGTCGGGATCGAAGGGATTGATCTCGACGATCCAGCCGAAGGTGTTGGTCTCGTTGGCGAAGGCGTTGCCGGCGACCGTCTCGGTGATATCGAAGCGCGTGTACACCGAGTCGCCCGGGACCGTGTCCCAGGAGCGGTACGAGAAGCCGGTGGAATCCGGGCCGATGCCGTAGCGCGCCAGGTTGGCGTTGTCGGCGTCGCTGCGCAGCGCCACGTCGTCATCGCGCCGGAAGTAGCTGAACCAGTTCTCTTCGCAGGTGAGGTAGGTGCCCCACGGCGTGTAGCCATTGGCGCAGTTGTTGAGCGTGCCGCGCGTGCGCGTGCCGTTCGGCGAGTAGCCGGTCCTGACGAGATCGCTGCCGCGCACCGGGCCGGTGATCTCCATCGGCGTGAAGCCGGTGATGCGGCGATTGAAGGGCGAGTCCTGCACGACCTCCCAGACGCCGCCGTTGCTGCGCACCTCGATCACGCTGACCCCGTGCGCGTTCATCTCGTTGTCGACCTCGGCCCTGGCGCGCGCGTCCGGCGAGCGCGTGGTGCCCTGGTGCAGGCCGTTGCCGCCGTCGCGCTCGACATCGAGCTGCTCGTGGTTCATGCACAGCAGGCCGCGGTCGGCGCGGCCCGGGTCCCAGGTGCCGTCGTCGGACAGGCCGAAATAGGTCATGCCGTCATGCTGGTCACCGGCCCGCTTGTCGAAGTCGCCCTGCGTGCCGTCGTTGGTGAAGGCGGCCACGCCGGCGGCGATGGGATCGCCCATGGCGTAAAGCACGGCGGCGCTGTAGCCGGCGGGCAGGGTGACGCGATCCTCGAGGGACTTCGGCACCGCTTCGAAACCCAGCGTGCCCCCCGAGCCGTTGTCATCGCTGCAGCCGACCAGCGCCAGGGTGGCGACGGCGCCGGTGGCGGACGCACCTCCGGCGATGAAGCCGCGGCGCGTGGTGCGATGGCCGAGCACCTCGGCGATGTGCGGATTGCTGCTCGGATTATGGTCTTCTACGGGATGATGTCCCATGGCTGCGGCCTCTGCGGGTTGTGGAAAAATCTCAAGCCGGCAAAGTTAGGTGCCGACCGTGGCGGTACCGTGATCGCTGCGTGACCGCAGCGTGACGGTGCCCGGCAGTGCGACAGCCGGCGCCGGGCTTTGGCGCTACCATGCTCGATCAGCCGCGGAGCGTTCCCATGATCACGATCATTCTCGTTGACGATCACCGCCTGGTCCGGGCCGGTCTGCGGCGGGTCGTCTCCGAGCAGCCCGACATGGAGGTGCTCGCCGAGGCGGCATCCGGCGAGGAGGCGATCGACGCCGTGCGCGCCCAGGAGCCCGACGTCATGCTGCTCGACGTCAACATGCCGGGACTGGGCGGTCTGGAGGCGACACGCCGGATCCACCAGCGCTTTCCGGACGTCAAGATCATCGGCGTGTCGATGCACATCGACGAGCCCTATCCGTCGCGCCTGCTCGCCGCCGGCGCCGTGGGCTACATCGGCAAGGATTCCGCGGCCGACGAAGTGGTCGCTGCCATCCGGCGCGTGCACGCCGGCGCTCACTACGTGGCATCGGCCGTGGCCGGCAATCTGGCGGCGCACCTGTCGCGCGGCGCCAATGCCTTGCCGTTCGACGCGCTGTCGCAGCGCGAGCTGCAGGTCATGTACATGCTGACCCAGGGCCTCGGCACGCAGGCGATCTCCGACCGCCTCTGCCTGAGTCCGAAGACGGTGAGCACCTACCGCTACCGGCTGTTCGAGAAGCTGGGCGTGCACAACGATGTCGAGCTGACACGGCTCGCCATGCGCTACGACATGCTCGACGACATGCAGGGGGCCGACAACGCCCGATGAGCGCGGAAGGCTTCGACAGCCGGGCCTACCTCGCGCAGCTCACCACCGCCCCCGGCGTCTACCGCATGTACGACGCCGACGGCGCGCTGCTGTACGTGGGCAAGGCGCGCAATCTGCGCAAACGCGTGGGCAGCTACTTCCTGCGCGCCTCGGGCAATCCGCGCATCGAGGCGATGGTCGACCAGATCGCGCGCGTCGAGGTCACCGTCACGCACAGCGAGGACGAGGCGCTGCTGCTCGAGGCCATCCTCATCAAGGAGCAGCATCCGCGCTACAACATCCTCTACCGCGACGACAAGAGCTACCCCTACGTGCGGTTCAGCGCGCACACCTATCCGCGCATCAGCTTCTTTCGGGGGCGCCGGAACCGGCAGGACCGCTTCTTCGGGCCGTTCCCCTCGGCATCGTCGGTGCGCGAGACCCTCGACACGCTGCAGCGCCTGTTCCAGCTCCGGCCCTGCCGGGACAGCTACTTCAACAACCGCACGCGCCCCTGTCTCCAGCACCAGATCAAACGTTGCTCCGCGCCCTGTGTCGCGCGCATCAGCGAGGCCGATTACGAGCGCGACGTGCGCCGGGCGATGCAGCTGCTGAACGGTCGGTCCGACGCCCTCATGCAGGAGCTGCAGCAGGAAATGGAGCGGGCGTCGGCGGAGCTGGCCTTCGAGCGGGCGGCCCGGCTGCGCGACCAGATCGCGGCGCTGAAGCGCGTGCAGCAGCATCGCGGCGTGGACGCCGGCAGCAAGAACACCGACGTGGTCGCGCTGGCGCCGCACGCCGGGGTCAGCGCCCTGGTCGTGATGTCGGTGCGCGACGGGCTGAATCTCGGCCACCGCAGCTTCTTCCCGAAGCATCCGGCCGACACCGCGCCGGCCGAGCTGATGGAGAGCTTCCTGTCGCAGCACTACGCCGAGCACGCACCGGCGCGCGAGATCCTGGTCAGTCATCCGGTCTCCGAGGAAGCCGGGCTGGCGGCCGCGCTCAGCGCGCGTCTCGGCCACAACGTCGCCATCCGGACGCCGCAGCGCGGCTTCAAGAGGCGGCTGCTCGAGATGGCCGCGAACACGGCCGCGCAGGCGCTGTCGACGCATCTCACCGAGGCCGCGAGCATGGACGAGCGCCTGGTCGAGCTCGCGGACCGGCTCGAGCTGCCGGCGCCGCCGCAGCGCATCGAGTGCTTCGATATCTCGCACACGGGCGGCGAGGGGACCGTGGCCTCCTGCGTGGTCTTCGACCAGGGCGGGGCGGCGCGCACGGCCTATCGGCGCTACAACATCGCCGACATCACGCCGGGCGACGACTACGCCGCGCTGGCGCAGGCGGTGCGCCGGCGCTTCCGGCCCGGAAAGGCCGACGAGACGGTGGTGCCCGACCTGCTGCTCATCGACGGCGGCAAGGGGCAGGTGAGCGGCGTGCACGAGGTGCTCGTCGAGGTCGGACTCGGCGAGATGCCGGTGTTCGGCGTCGCCAAGGGCGTCACGCGCAAGCCCGGCCTCGAGGTCCTGGTCCGGCCGGATAGTGACCGGGAGCTGCGCCTGCCGCCGGATTCGCCGGCGCTGCATCTCATCCAGCAGGTGCGCGACGAGGCGCACCGCTTCGCCATCACCGGGCACCGCGCCAAGCGCGGCAAGGCGCGCACGCAATCGCGCCTGGACGGCATCGAGGGACTGGGGCCGACGCGCCGGCGCGCGCTGCTCCAGCATTTCGGCGGTGTCGCCCAGGTCAAGGCGGCCAGCGTCGAGGCCATTGCCCAGGTCAACGGCATCAGCCGAACGCTCGCGCAGCGCATCCACGACCAGCTTCGCTGAGCGCCGCGGCGCGCAGCGAAGCCGCCGTGCACGGCATACACTGGCACGCCCCAATGCCCGCACCCGGATTCCGTGCAACTGACCCTGCCGCTGCTTCTGACCCTCGGTCGCGTGGCCGCCATCCCGGTGGTCATGGTGCTGTTCTTTCTGCCGCTGCCGCACGCCCGTCAGGCCGCCATGGTGGTTTTCGTCGCCGCCAGCATCACCGACTGGCTGGACGGCTGGCTGGCGCGGCGCTGGCAGCAGGAGAGCCGCTTCGGCGCCTTCCTGGACCCGGTCGCGGACAAGCTGTTGGTGGCGGTGGCGCTGATCCTGCTGCTCTATGATCGTCCCGGCATGCTGCTGGCGCTGCTGACGGCGGTGATCATCGGCCGCGAGATCGCGGTTTCGGCGCTGCGCGAGTGGATGGCCGAGCTCGGCACGCGGGCGCGCGTGGCGGTGAGCTGGCTGGGCAAGCTCAAGACCGGCTTCCAGATGACCGCCATCGCGATGATGCTGTGGTCGTCGACGACCTTCGGCATCCCGTTCTACGCCGTGGGATACGCGCTGCTGATCGTGGCGGCGGTGCTGACGCTGCAATCGATGGTGGCCTACCTGCGTGCCGCGTGGCCCGACATGCACGAACAGAGCGATCCCGGCTCTTGACACCGCGACGCGGCGTCATAGAATACGCGCCTGCTTTGCGGGAATAGCTCAGTTGGTAGAGCGCAACCTTGCCAAGGTTGAGGTCGCCGGTTCGAGCCCGGTTTCCCGCTCCATTACGGCTAACCCCGGCCCCGCCGGGGTTTTTGCTTTCAGCGCCATGCGCGGCTCGGTGGCAGAGTGGTGATGCAGCGGACTGCAAATCCGCGTACGTCGGTTCAATTCCGGCCCGAGCCTCCAGAATCCCCGGTGAATGAGCATTACGCCATACTGGGCATCCGCCCGCCCGAGTGGCGAAACTGGTAGACGCACGGGACTTAAAATCCTGTGGCCGCAAGGCCGTGTCGGTTCGAGTCCGACCTCGGGCACCACGGCGTCGACACGCGCTACGCACCACCGCGGTCCGTGATCGCCGCCGCATGAGCGCCTCCGGAGAGCCACCAGCCACGCGCGTCGCGACCGGTCGCGGAATCCGCGTCTGCCGCGGACTGCGCACGCTGCTCGACGGCGTCGATCTGCACGTGGACGCCGGGGAAGTCCTGCATCTTGTGGGGCCGAACGGCTGCGGCAAGACCACGCTCCTCGAAACCCTGGCGGGCCTGTTCGAGGCCGAGGCCGGCGAGCTCGATCTGCCGCCCATGCACGCGAGCATCTGGATCGGCCACCGCCACGGTTTCGCCCCCGAGCTCGATGCGCGCACCAATCTCGCGCTCTGGTGCCGCCTGCAGGGCGGGGATGCCGGCCGTATCGCCGACGCCATGCAGCACTGGCGCGTGCCGCGTGCCCGCAATCGCGCGCTCGGCGCCCTCAGTGCCGGGCAGCAGCAGCGCACCGCGCTGGCGACGCTGTCGCTGAAGCCGACGGCACGCCTGTGGATGCTCGATGAACCCATCGCGGCACTGGACCGTCACGCCGTGCCCTTGCTGGTAGCCGCCATCGCGGCGTTCTGCAGCGCGGGCGGTGCGGTCATCCTGACCACGCATCAACCGCTCGACGGACTCACGGTGCGGGTCCAGGAGCTCGCCCGATGAGCGCGGCCGCGGGCGCCATCCTCCAGCGCGAATGGCTGCTGATGCGGCAGCGCGGCGCCGCCTGGATGCAGCCGCTGGTGTTCTTCGCCGTGGTGGTCACGGCCTTCGTGCTGGGCGCTGAGCCCGGCGCGCAGTGGCTCGATGCGGCGGCGCCGTCGGTGGTCTGGGTGGCGCTCCTTCTGGCGCTCATCGTCGGCAACGAGCGCAGCTTCCGCGACGATGTCCGCAGCGGCTTCCTGCAGCAGATGGTGCGCAGCGATGCACCGCTGGCGCTGTTGATGCTGGCGAAGCTGGTGGCGCAGTGGCTGTTCGTCGCGCTGCCGCTGGTGGTGGTGGCGCCGATCGGCATGCTCGGACTCGGCATGGGCGGCGATCAGGCGCTGCTGCTGTTCGTGACGCTGCTTCTGGGATCGCCGGCGGTGTCGACGATCACCGGCCTGGGCGCTGCGCTGACCGCGAGCCTGCCACGCGCCGGTCTGCTGCTGCCATTGTGCGTACTGCCGTTGTGCCTTCCGGTCATCATCTTCGGCAGCGGGGCTGTGCGGGCCTTCGAAGCGGGACTCGGGGTCGCCGGACCCTTATACTTCCTGTCCAGCGTATCGCTGCTCTGCCTCTGCGCATTGCCCTTCGCGAGCGCCTCCGCCGCCAAACTGCAAGCGACATGAGCTGGAGCTGGTTCCACAAACTGGGGTCGCCGCCGCACTTCGACGACCGCGCGCGCCGCTGGGCGCCGTGGCTCGAGATCGGCGCCTTGCTGCTGCTCGCCTACGGGCTGATCGGCGGGCTCGTGCTCGCCCCGCCGGATTACCAGCAGGGCGAGGTCTACCGCATCATCTACGTGCATGTGCCCGCCGCCTGGCTGTCGCTGTTCCTGTACTCCGGAATGGCCGTGTCCGCCATCGTGGTGCTGGTCTGGCGCATGAAGCTCGCCGAGTGCGCGCTGGTCGCGCTGGCGCCGGTGGGCGCGAGCTTTACCGCGCTGGCGCTCGTTACCGGCATGATCTGGGGCAAGCCGACCTGGGGCGCCTACTGGGTGTGGGACGCCCGCCTGACCTCGGAGCTGGTGCTGCTCTTCCTCTATCTCGGGGTCATCGCCCTGCAGGGCGCCATGCTCGACGCGCGCAAGGGCGCCCGTGCAGCCGCGCTGCTGGCGGTGGCCGGCTGGGTGAACGTGCCCATCGTCCACTATTCGGTGGAGTGGTGGAACAGCCTGCACCAGACCGCGAGCATCGCGCGCATCGGCAAGCCGTCGCTGGATGCCAGCATGCTCTGGCCGCTGCTGGCGATGGCTCTGGGACTGACACTGTTCAGCGCCGCCAACGTGCTGCGACGGATGCGGGCGGAGAACCTGCGCCGGAACGCACGGCAGCGCTGGGCGCGCGAACGTGTGGAGGCGGCGCGTGTCTGAATGGCTGGCCATGGGTGGCTATGGTCTCTACGTGTGGTCGAGCTTCGCGGCCACGCTGGGGGTCGTGGTGTGGAACGCGTTCGCGGCACGACAGCAGCGACTGCGCGCCCGCAACGAGGTGGAGGAGATCTGGGATGAAGATGACGGCGCGTAGACAGCGCATGGCGTGGATCGCGATCCTGGTGCTGGGCGTGGCGCTCGCCGCCGTGCTCGGTTCCGCGGCGTTCCGCGAGAACCTGATGTACTTCCATACGCCGAGCGATATCGCGGCCGGGGCCATCCCGCAGGGCGCGAGCTTCCGTCTCGGCGGGCTGGTGACCGAGAACAGCGTCGAGCGCGACCCCGATTCGCTGCGCGTGGCGTTCCGGCTCGCCGATTGCGAGAACGAGGTGCCGGTGGTCTACGAGGGCATCCTGCCCGACCTGTTCCGCGAGGGGCAGGGCATCGTCACCACCGGCAGCATCGACGGCGAAGGCCGGTTCGTGGCGGAGCAGGTGCTCGCCAAGCACGACGAGAACTACATGCCGCCGGACCTGGCCGAGGCGCTCGACGACGGTACCGGCCACAGCTGCGAGCCGTTCAAGGCGGTTCGCGCGGCGTCCGCTTCCTGATGCTGGCCGCGATCGGGGAAATCGCGCTCGCGGCCGCGGTCTGCGTATGCGTTCTGCAGGTGCTGTTCGCGGTGCGGGCGGCGCGCGGCCCGGCCGGCTCGCTCGATCACGGGCTGCTGCGCGGCATGGTGAGCGCGCAGCTGGCGCTGATCCTGGTGACCTATGTCGCGCTCTCGCTGCTGTTCGCGCGCGACGCCTACGCGGTGCAGTTCGTCGCCGAGAACAGTCACGCCGATCTGCCGCTGATCTACAAGCTCACCGCCGTGTGGGGCGGGCACGAAGGCAGCCTGCTGCTGTGGATGACCATGCTCGCGGGCTGGACCTGGGTGGTGGCGCACCGCAGCGCGCGACTGCCCGCGCACACCGCGGCCACCGTGCTCGGCGTGCTGGGTTTCGTCTCGCTGGGCTTCCTCACCTTCACGCTGTGGACCTCGAACCCCTTCGACCTGCAGTTTCCGGCGCCGCGCGACGGTCAGGATCTGAACCCGCTGCTGCAGGATCCCGGCATGGTCATCCATCCGCCGCTGCTCTACATGGGTTACGTGGGCTTCGCAGTGGCATTCGCCTTCGCGGTCACCGCGCTCATCGAGGGCCGGCTGGACAGCGAATGGGCGCGCTGGACGCGGCCGTGGACCACTGCCGCGTGGAGCTTCCTGACCGCCGGCATCGCGCTGGGCTCGTGGTGGGCGTATCACGAGCTCGGCTGGGGTGGCTGGTGGTTCTGGG
>NZ_JAGLEJ010000021.1 GCF_023145115.1 Algiphilus sp. | reverse complement strand
ATGAACAACCTATTGAGAGATCACAACTAGCCCGTCACGGTGCTTGCCGGGCGCAACGTTCGTCGATGCGCCCGCGGGTTCGGGGTGGGGTGCGGGACGGGTTGAAGGGGAACCGACCGAGCCGTGGCCGGCTCCCGCTGATTGCCGGAGCCGGGCGCTCAGACCTCGGTCAGGCGCAGGTAGGGGCGCAGCTCCTCCCAGCCCTGCGGGAACAGGTCCTTCGCCTTCTCGTTGCTCACGCTGGGCGGGATGATCACCTTATCGCCCGGCTTCCAGTCGGCCGGCATCGCGACCTTGTGCTTGTCGCCGAGCTGCAGTGCATCGATGACGCGCAGGATCTCGGTGAAGTTGCGGCCGACGCTCATCGGGTAGGTCATCATCAGCCGGATGCGCTTGGTCGGGTCGATGATGTAGACCGAACGCACCGCCGCGGTCTCGCTTTCGCCGGGATGGATCATCTCGTAGAGGCCCGCGATCGCGTGATCCTTGTCCGCGACGATGGGGAAGCGGAGGGTCGTGTTCTGGGTGTCGTTGACGTCCTCGATCCACTTCAGGTGCTCTTCGACCGAGTCGGTCGACAGCCCCAGCGGCTTGACGTTGCGTGCGGTGAATTGGTCGCCGAGCTGCGCCGTGCGGCCCATCTCGGTGGTGCATACCGGGGTGAAGTCGGCGGGGTGGCTGAAGAAGAAGACCCAGGAGTCGCCGGCCCATTCGTGGAAATCGATGTCACCGGTGGTCGTGGCGATCCGGAAATTCGGTGCGGTGTCGCCGAGTCTGAGTGTCATGTGTGAAGCTCCTTGGTGGTCGTGGGTCGCGTTGCGGGAACGCTAGTAGACCATAACCGAATAACGATATATCCAAAACGGAATTATCTCCATCGCCACGATCGGTGGGGCCTATGGCTGGGCGCCGTGCGCATGCATCATTGACGTGCATCAATTGGGAACCGGGCCGCCGCGCCCTACGCTTCCGCCATGACCACGCGCGACACCGCGAACGGAGACGCCCTGCGGGCCCTGCTCGGCACTCTGCAGGGCGAGCCGCAGCGCCTGGGTGAACCGGCGGGCGCGGAGGCGCGCTGCATCGAGACGCATCTGTCGCTCGTGCTGCTCGCCGGGGAGCACGCCTACAAGTTCAAGAAGCCGCTGGCCTTCGATTTCGTCGATTTCTCGACCCTGGAGAAGCGCCGGTACTACTGCGAGGAGGAGCTGCGCCTCAATCGCCGCCTCGCACCCGAGCTCTATCTGGAAGTGCTCGCCATCGGCGGCGATGCCGCCGACCCCCGGCCCGGCGCGTCGCCGGCGTTCGAGTACTGCGTGAAGATGCGCCGCTTCGACCAGGCCAGCGAGCTGGAAGCGGCCATGACGCGCGGCGATGTCCCGCCCGAGGCGTTCTCGCAGCTCGCCGGTTCGCTCGCCGACTTCCACGCCGGCGCGGCCGTTGCCGGCGGGGATTCGGCGCTCGGTGGCCTGTCGGCGCTGCGCCGATACTGTGACGAGAACTTCGCGACGCTGGGTGCCGGCCCGGACGGCGCGGAGCTGGGCGGGATGCTGGCCGAGCTGGCGCGCTGGACGACGGCCGAGCTGGACCGGCTGGGTCCGATGATCGAATCCCGGCTGGCGGACGGACACGTGCGCGAGTGTCATGGCGACCTGCACCTGAGCAACATGATCTGGCGCGACGGCGGGATCGTCGTCTTCGACTGCATCGAGTTCAATGACGAGCTGCGCTGGATCGATGTCCTCAACGACGTCGCCTTTCTGCTCATGGACCTGGATGACCGGGGCCGTCCGGATCTGGCACAGCTATTCCTGAACGCCTATCTCGCGGCCAGCGGCGAGTACGACGGCGTGGCGCTGCTGCCACTGTTCCGGGCCTATCGCTCGATGGTGCGGGCGAAGGTCGCCGCGCTGAGCGTCGACCAGGCCGGCACGGAACGCGAGCGCGACGCAGCACTCGGCCGGTTCGAGCGGCATGTCCGTCTGGCGCACCGCTATGCCGTGCCTGCCGGTAAGCCTTCGCTGATCATTGCCCGGGGCCTGTCCGGTTCCGGCAAGACGCACCTGAGCAGCGCGCTGATTCCACAGGCCCGATTCCTGCGCCTGCGGTCCGATGTCGAGCGCAAACGCCTGCACGGTCTCGACGCCGGCGCCCGGACGGGCAGCGAGGTCGGCGGCGGACTCTACGCCGCCGGCCGGACCGAGCGTACCTACGCGCATCTGCTGGCACAGTCGCGGACCCTGCTGGAGGCGGGGCATTCGACGCTCGTCGATGCAACCTTCCTGACGCGCGCTCAGCGCGCGCCGTTCATCGCGCTGGCGCGCGCGATGGCGTGTCCCATCCATATCCTCGACTGCACCGCGCCCGAGGCGGTCCTGCGGGAGCGGGTCGGCGAGCGCACAGCGCGCGGGACCGATACCTCCGAGGCCGACACGGCCGTGCTGGCGCACCAGCTCGGCGCGGTCGAGCCGCTCGACGAGGCCGAGGCGGCGCTGGCGGTACCGGTCGACACCAGCACGGCGTACGACCTCGCCGCGATCCGGTGCGCGCTCGAACTGCCCGCGATCGACTAGCGCAGCCGTGGCGTGGTCGGGTCGGCGGACGTAGGGTGACGGCATCCCCGGTTGTGCTCGCGGCGCCGCGCCGTTCCCGTTGCGCAGAGCGGGGCGGGCAAGAGCGGGTATGCGGGTTGGAAGCGGATTGACCGGGCGCCGCGCGAGACGCGGAGACTTCCGGAAACAGAGCGCGTACGTACCGTCGTTCATGGGGGTGGCATTGAACGGTCCCTCGCTCCTGGGAGTGATAACCCGTGCTTTTGCTGCAGAGGTTGAGGGGAACAGTTGAGGGGAACATGGGCTTGAAGGATGCCGGCAGGTCGACGCGCGCCGGGACCATGCTCGGGGCGGTCTTCGTCATGGTTGCCTTGATGGTGTTGGTCGGTTGCGGCGCTTTCATGCCGAGGCTCTGGTTCCTTGAGGGCGCCGGCTTGTCCGATGGGCGCGTTGTGCCGTTGGTGATGGGCGCGGCTTTCTGGGGCATGGCGGCGCTCGGGCGCGATGCGGGAGGGTCGTCCAGGTCCGGACGTGGACGAGCGGGATCGCGCGGGGGCGTACCGCATGGCGACTGGTCCGGCGTGATGCGCGATAGGGCGTGCCCGCGGCCGGGGTGTCCGGGCCCCGTGCGCAGGGAGTGCAAGTGAAAGCGAACGCCCTCATCGCGCTTTTGCTGGGGATCTTCGCGTTCCTCTATGTCGCGGAGGGGGTGCTTCTCAATCCGTTCGCGATCTGGAACGCCGCACCTCTGGTGGTCTTCTACGCGCTGCATGCGCGCGGATCCGCGCTGGCGGACCGGCGCCGGGTCTGGGGCGCGTTCGGTTTCCTGCTGGGCAGCATGGCGGTCTCGATACCGTTCCATGTTGCGTGGATGCTGAACCTGGGAGCGATCAGGACCGGTTCTTCCACTTCGGCGCTGGCGCTCCTGTTCATCCCGATCCACGCCTGCATCGCGGGCGGCATCGGTTTCCTGCTCGGATGGTGCGTGCGGCACCTGGGGCGGGGCCGGGGCGCCTGATCCGCCGGCGGGCCCGGCAGGAGTGGCCTCCGCGTAGACGGGAGGTCGCGCTTCGTGGATAATGCTGCGCCGCAGCATGCGGTACTCGGAAGCGTTGCCATCCTGTCGCGGCGCTTCGGGCAACCGACACGCCCCAGTGCCCGAGCCCGCTCGTTGCATCCCGTTTTCCTGTCGGCCCGACGACGCTCGTCGCCGGGACGGCGCTGCTTTGTTCGGAGATTGCCGCCTCGATGATGTCGCCCGCCCTGTTCAGAACCAATGTGCTCAGCGGCCTGACGGTGGCCCTCGCGATGGTGCCGGAGGCGGTGGCCTTCGCTCTGGTGGCGCAGGTGTCGCCGCTGACGGGGCTCTACGCGGCCTTCATCGTGGCGCTGATCACGTCGCTGTTCGGCGGGCGGCCCGGCATGATCTCGGGTGCGGCCGGCTCGCTGGCGGTGGTGATGGTCAGCCTGGTGGTGGAGCACGGCGCGCAGTATCTGTTCGCCGCGGTGGTGCTGATGGGCGTGTTCCAGCTGCTGTTCGCGGTCTTCCGGCTGGGCAAGTTCATCCGGATGGTGCCGCACCCGGTGATGCTGGGCTTCGTGAACGGCCTCGCCATCGTGATCTTCATCGCCCAGTTCGGCCACTTCAAGGTGGCCGGGCCGGACGGTGGGCAGGTGTGGCTGTCGGGCCTGCCGCTCTACACGATGATGGGGCTCACGGCGCTGACCGTGGTGATCATCTACCTCTTCCCGCGGCTGACGAAGGCGCTGCCGGCCACGCTGGTCGCCATCGTGGCGGTCAGCCTGCTGACGCTGGGGCTGGGCATCGACACGCGGACGGTGGGGGATCTGGGCTCGATCGCGGGCGGTCTGCCGGGCTTCAGCGTGCCGCAGGTGCCGTGGAACCTGGAGACGCTGCGGATCATCCTGCCGTACTCGCTGATCCTGGCGGCCATCGGCCTGATCGAGTCGCTGCTGACGCTGAATCTCATCGACGACATGACCGAGACGCGCGGTCGCCCGAACAAGGACTGCGCGGCGCAGGGCGCGGCCAATGTGGTTACCGGTTTCTTCGGCGGCATGGGCGGCTGCG